>NZ_VFTM01000017.1:0-135974 GCF_006439555.1 Mesorhizobium sp. B3-1-6
TGACCGCTTGAAGCGCGCACTGTATTTGGACATGCAAAACCCCCGAAGGTTGTGTCCAACTTTCGGGGGTCAGTTCATTGCCAGAGGTTTGTCAGCAGTCTGAGGCCCGCCGCGTGGCGGGCCCTTGGCTGTCCTGCTATCCGGATCAGGTCAGGATCAGCACGATCTTGTAAGTGTCGGGGTCGACGATGACGATGCGTCCGTCGGCCAGCACGAAATACTCGTAGGATTCATAGGCAGGCACGATCTTGACGATGCGCGCCGGCAGGCGGTGCAGACGCACCTTGTGCCGCGGAACCTCGACGCCGACAGAGATGTCGAAGCTGACGTCGCGAACCGGCTCGACCCTGGTCTCGTGAATGATCTGCGTGACCTGCGTCTTCTGCTCCACCGTCACGTTGTTGATCGAGGCCGTCTTGTTCTGGTCGGTCTCGACATTGGTGTTGCCCTGCGCGTTCTGCTCGGTCTGCATCTTGGTGTTGCCGCCCTGAGCGTTCTGCTCGGTGGTGGTTGTGCCGGACTTACCCTGGGCCTGCTGATCGGTCTGGGTCTTCGTCTTGTTCTGGGCATTCTCCTCGGTTGTCGTACCGGTCTTGCCCTGCGCGTTCTGCTCAGTCTGCATCTTGGTGTTGCCGCCCTGAGCGTTTTGCTCGGTGCTGGTCCCGGTCTTGCCCTGAGCCTGCTTCTTCTTCTTCAGCTGTGTATTGTCCTGAGCATTCTGGTCGGTATTGGCGCCGGCCTGACCCTGGGCCTGCTCATCGGTCTTCATCTTGGCCGTGCCCTGGGCCTGCTCTTCGGTGTTGGCGCCGGCCTTGCCCTGAGCGTTCATCTCGGTCTTCGATTTCGTCTCGCCCTGAGCCTGCCCGCCGGCCTTGCCGCCCTTTTGACAATCGGCCGTGCCGGCCGCGCAATTGTCGCCGCCGCTCGGCTGTGCGGATTCGGTCTGCGCCATCGCGGCGCCGCAACCGACGCCGAGCGCGATCATACTTGTGATAAGCAGATGTTTCATGGGATTTCTCCTCGGAAAGTTCGGTCCCTTCACTAGGAAAACCCGGCCCGAAAAGCATTGTTCCGAAATTGCCGCGCCGCGCGCCGGTGACGTTTCTTCGGACGTGCCTGTGACGTTCCCCCGAAAATGGTGTCGGCGAATTTTTTGCAGGAACAAGGCTTGTCGGCCGGCGTTACGCACATTGCCTACCGGCTGTGAAATCGCAGGCGCAGCGTGAGAGGCAATCTATCCAAATCAAGGAGAAGATCGATGAAAATGCACCTCACAACCGCAGCCGCGGGCCTGCTGCTTCTGACCGGCATCGGCGCCGCCGCCGCCGAGGATGTTATTATCCAGCCCGAACAGGAAACGGTCATCCGCGAATATGTGCATAAGCAGCCGCTGGCGTCGGTCAAGCTTCCCGGCGTCAAGCTCAGCATCGGCAGCGTCCTTCCCGACACCGTCGAATTGCACGAGGTACCGAACGTCAAGTACCGTTACGTCGTCGTCGACAATCAGACGGTCATCGTGGATCCCGGCACGCGCAAGATCGTCCAGGTCATCCAGTAGGATCATTCGCAGCTGAGTTGACGGCCCTGCCGCCGGCTGCGGCCGGGCCGTTAACCAGTATTAATTCGTTACCATATGCTAACGGAACCTTCGTTCCGGGCCCGCGTTGCCGCTGCTGTGTTCGAAATTGCCTCATAGAGAACACAAGCATGCGCAGGATGCGGGAATCGGGCGGCGGCGAAACAGGCACGGGTTGGGGGAGGAGACTGACCAACATGTCGAAACGAGAAATCGGAACATCCCGTTCGCTCGGGATGCGTGTCGCCGATCTCAAAGCCAGGATGCGGGACGCCCGGATCACCGAGCATGAGATGAAGACCTTCCAGAAGGTCGCGGCCATCATGGGGGGCAGCGAGGGCTCCCTACGCATAGACGCGGACGATCTGATCGCCGCGTCCTTCGTCACCGAGGCCCCGGGCGAATCGGCACCGAGCTGACAGCGGCCTCCAGCCGAATCCCCGATCGATCCAGTCGACCTCCAGCCGCAAGGCGGCGGTCTGCAGGCAAACGGATGCAACGGACGTCAGGGCGCGCCCGGTTGCTCCGGGATTCGCAGGCCAAATCCTAAACTTGCGGTCAAGGCCAATGCGCACGGCGTCTTGGTGGATGGTCGTCATACGCGTTGTGAGGCGTGATCAACAGACGCTGCCGCTCCAGCGGGCGCCGCTGGCCCTGTGGGCGTCATGCCCGACGCTGCCGACCGGCCTTTGCCCAGCGAGGGACTATCCAGGCACGTGTCGGTTCTGTGCCCTGCTTTCGCGTACCCGGCTTCGCCTGATCTTTGCTTCGCGCAGCACCGCGACCGGATCGGCGCCGGTCCATTCGATTCCGGCCTTCCGCGCGAAGACCAGGAACGCCTGCCGCGCCTTGTCGAGATCGATCTCTCCGGTCCGCGCCGCCTCACAGGCGCGGAATGCGTTGGCGTAGCTATCGCCCCGCGTGGCCTGCGGCCATTCCTTGAGAAAGTTCTGCATCCCGGTGAGCGTGGCGATCTCGCGCTTGAAGCCGGCGCCCACGGCAATGGCCACGGGGGCCCGAAGTTCGATGTCGCTTCTGATGGGACCTTCTTGCATGACTGCGGCATCCTTTGATTTTCAAAGACTTGGGCAGTTTCAATGCCTTCCAATGCGGAGCCGATGCGAAGGTTCCGCCAAATCAATTAGTCGTGGCTGACGGAACAACACCCTGCCGGCGGCGTTTGCCCCGGGAGCTCCCATGTTCGACCTGCCCGTGTTTCCGCCCCGCGGAGGCCAGGCGGAGCTCAACAACGCAACAGGAGATAAACGATGAAAACCACCCTCATTCCAGCTGTCGCCGGCCTGGCTCTGATGGCCGGCATCGGCATCGCGGCCGCGGACGAGGTGATCGTCACCCCCGAGCAGCAGACCGTGGTCAGGGAATATGTCCACAAGCATCCGATCGCCTCGGTCAATGTGCTCGGCCTCGAGCTCGGCGTCGGCTCGACCGTGCCTGACACCGTCGAGCTGCAGCAGGTTCCGGACGTCCAGTACCGCTATGCGGTCGTCAATGACCATACGGTGCTGATCGATCCCGGCACGCGCCGCGTTGTTCAGGTGATCGAGTAGATTAGTCCTGAAAGAGCCCGATCCTCTCCCCGGAGCATCGGGGAAGGATCGGGCTCTTCTCGTATCCGGGCATAAGGCCTAAGATAAACAGCGGTTTGGGAGGCAACGAAGCGCGGAAGGAGTCGTTGCCATGCATCATCCACACGTCGAATCACCTGACATTGCCCGCCAAGTCGACAGGCTGCTGGCCGAACGCGGCGATGGGCTGCTGTCGATCAAGCAGGCGGTCGCGCTGCTGCGCGAGCGCACCGGAACCGATCGTTCCGACGCCGACCTGGCCGGACTGATCGTCAAGAAGGCCGCGTATCTCGGCATCGCGGTGCTTTCCGACGAGAAGTGAGCCATCACCGGATATTGCTTCAAGATGCGTTTGCGCGCCGCGTCTACACCCAAGACGGCACGCGAAAATTCGGCTAATGTTTGGCTGGGGAACAGTCCCAAACCGTAGGAGGCGACAAAGTGACGGACGACAGGCACGAACGCATTCGCCAACGCGCGCACGAGATTTGGGAGCAGGCCGGCCGGCCTGAAGGCGCGCATATGGAGCACTGGGACCAGGCGACGGCCGAGATCGATGAGGCGGGCAGGCCGAAGAAAGCCGCCAAGAAGGCCGCTGCCGCCAAGGTCGAGAAGCCGAAGGCCGCGAAGGCGGAGAAGCCTGCTAAGGCCCCCAAGGCGCCACCCAAGTCGAAAGCCAAGGGCTGATCGCGTCCTAAAGGATTACGGGCAGTCGTCAGACCATCTGCCGCATAGTTGACCCACCGGCGACGGCGACCTGCAAAGCCGCGGCCTGCGCCAGCTGCGCGGGCCCACATCGGCGAGCCTGCCGGGCAGATCGCCCGGCATCGCTTGATATTAGAGAGTGTTAATAAGCCTCGACGCCACAGCTCCAAACCATCGGGGAATTACTGATCAGGTTGAACTGTTTACTGTAGCTGGGCTGCAATATGTGTTCAATAGATGAAATGCTCCCAGTAAAAGTCAGGCATTGAGCGGAAGGCGCAGTTGACTCCGCGCGCTCGCATGCGCCTTTTTCATGCGAGGCTTTCTCTCAACATCCAACTTCGGGGATCAGGCATGCGGGGTATCAACCGTGTCATTTCATTTGCGTTTCTAGCTGTGGCGGGCGGTCTCTCTGCGCCTTGCCAGGCGGCGCCGGTCGAGTACGTCAGGGTCTGCACGGCTTATGGCGCGCAATACTATTACAGTCCCGGCACCGCCACCTGTATCAATGCCAACACGGGCGAGACGCGCAGCTTGACGGAGGACGGTGTGGTCGACGGCAAGACGGCGTTGGCGAGCAAGGTCGACGACATTGACCGCCGCGTCCAGCGCGCCTTCGAGGGTGCATCGGTGGCCTCGGCGCTGGCCGGCCCGGACCTGGTGCAGGGCGAGCATTTCGGCGTGCGCGTCAACTGGGGCAATGCCGGTCAATCCAACGCCATGGGTGTCACCGGCGCGGCGGTTCTTGGCGAGGGCTTCATGTCTGGCGGCAACGGTCGGCTGGCCGGCGCCGCAGGCGTCGGCTTCTCCGGCAAGACGGTCGGCGGCAATGCCGGCCTGCAGTTCACCTGGTAAGCGCGACCGGGGGCAATCAATGTTCAGATATCTTCTTGCGCCGGCGATCCTCGGCGCGGCAACGCTCCTTGCGGCGCCATCCCAGGCGGCAGTCGCGTATGTCAAGATCTGCTCCGCCTATGGAGCCAATTACTACTATAGTCCGGGCACGGACACCTGCATCAATGCCCAGACTGGCGTGACCAAGAAGCAGGTCGACGACGGCAATGGCGGCGAGATGACCGAGGTCGGTAAGACGGCGCTCGCGGCCCACGTCGATGACATCGACAACCGCATCACGCGCGCCTTTGAGAACGCCTCGATCTCGGCCGCGCTCGCAGCGCCCGATCTCGTCCAGGGCGAGCATTTCGGTGTGCGCGTCAACTGGGGCAATGCCGGCTATGCCAATGCCTTCGGCATCACGGGCGCCGCGGTGCTGAGCGAGGGCTTCGACCATGGCGGCCGGCTGACCAGCACGCTCGGCATTGCCTTCGCCGGCAGCCAGATCGGCGGCAATGTGGGGCTGCAGTTCAGCTGGTAGGGGAGGCTACCGTCTCCCTTGCTTTCCGGCGTATTGCGCGACCGCGCAAATGAGGGCCAGCGCCGCCGTATCGCAGGCGGTCCGCGACGGCGACGGTCCCCTGGCGAAAAGCACCGCGTCCGCGACGGGGATCGTCAGGCCATGCTTTCTGGCGAATGACGTGACTTCGTAAGGCTGGTCGTCAGGCTGTATGCCGATGTCGATACGCTGGTCCATCAAACGAGTTCCTCCCTGGTACGCGGCTTTACCCTCCTTCGCCTGAGACGAATTTAACCACCCGCCGCTCAGCCGCGTCCACCAATTGCCAATTGTATGAAACGATGCATTTTTCGACGGGCGGCCCAAGGGTTGTAGGGGGAACTGCCTGCCTCACCACGCATCGCTCGACCGGGCAAACCTCATGCCGGCCGCGATCATCGCGCTTTCGCATTCGCTGATCAGCCTGAGATTGCGCAGATACCGCGCCACCGTCTCCGGGAGCCAGGCGGCGCAGGCCTCGACATAGGCGCGGCCATGCACCAGCGTGCCGGTCGAAAGCCGCTCGTCCTTCTCGGCGATCACCTTCAGATATTGCCGGATGAAACGGAATGTCATCGGCGATGTCCTGGTTGGCCATGCGCCAGGCGCCGGCGACGCGTTCGCGCTCGGCGAACGGCAATGGCGAGAGCAAAGGGCGGGAGAGGTCGGCGAAAGCGCCATGGTTCGCGGTATTCAAGCAAGTCCCCTCAAAGGAAGGGAAATATCGTACTTTATGTACGAAAAACAATCAAGCCGGATTCGTACAATTTGAACGACACTGCGGTTGCGATACCGCGTTATAAGAAATCTGCGAAAATCTTATAACCCGGCATCTCCCTTAGGGAGATGGGGCCCTTGGCTCAATTGGCCTCGCAAAAAAACCGCTTTCCCATTCGCTCGAACAGTGCTTTAACGCCGCCATCCACAGGGGTGCTCCGTACGGTCGGGGCTGAGATGGCGGCGGCAAGCCTCCGGACCCTAAAGCTGATCTGGATAATACCAGCGGAGCGAGGCGGGCCATGTTTTCCGGCGCACAGATTTCCCTTTATCCCATGGCTGACGATTTCGTCGGCGTCATCCTTGGCGCGTTGGGCGCGCTCGATCCTTACCGCGACAGGCTGAGGATCGAGACCGACGATATCTCGACGCTGCTGGTCGGGCCGCCCGAAGTGCTTTTTCCCGCCATGCGCGACCTGTTCGTCGCGGCGGCGAAGAGCGGCAAGCACTGCGTGCTGTCGGCCGCGGTCTCGCGCGGCTGCCCCGGCGAGCCGGACGACCCGATCTGCCGCTCTGATGAGATCGGCGGCCCGGCGATTCCGCTCGATGAACGCAAACTCGCGGCGCGCCGCGCCGTCGAGGCGACGCCCTCGACCGACCAGCCGGTGGCGGCGCAATTCTCGCTCTATGTGATGGGCACCGGCGACCACATGGACGAGATCTATGGCTGCATCGACTTCCTGAAAAACTCCGGCGTCTTCGACCGCTCGAAGAATTTTTGCACCAGGCTGCGCGGCGATGCCGGCGCGGTGTTCGCCACGCTCGCCGAAGCCTTCTGCCGCTTCGGCCCCGGCGCGGGCCACGTGACGCTCGACATAACGATTTCGGCGAACAGCCCGACCGCGGTTTGAGCCGCGTAGCGCTGCCGAGGTGGATGTGATGGCTGTTTCGTTCGGTTCTACGCCGCAAGAAGAGCCTTCGGCGATTGGCGAAAGCCGGGATGCCGTCCAATCTCCCCCCTTGCTGGGGAGATGCCCGGCAGGGCAGAGGGGGGTGCTGTCCCGCCAGCCTGTCAGTCGTTCGCGCCCTGTCGCGCAAGAGCTAGAAGCCGGCGTTCCTTCACACCCCCCTCTGGCCTGCCGGCCGCAAGGGGGGAGATCAGCCCTTGCTTCCGCCTTCGCCAGGATCTCCCCCGCCGCCATCGCTTTCGCTCTTCTCCTCATCGCCTGGGAGTTCTACGCCCGCCTCGGTGGCATCGCGTCCACCGTGCTCCCCGCGCCCTCGCGCGTGCTGGCGCAAGCCTGGGAGAACCGCTCGGCACTTGCCGACAACACGCTGCCCACCATCCGCGCCACGTTGGCGGGCTTTGCCTGCTCGCTCGTTGCCGCCTTCATCCTCTCGGCGCTGGTCGACTTCCTGGCCCCGTTGCGCCGGGCGCTGTTCCCGCTGCTGATCGCCAGCCAGACGTTGCCGCTGGTGGCGATCGCGCCGCTGGTGGTGCTGTGGTTCGGCTTCGGGCTGCTGCCAAAAATCCTGCTCGTGGCGCTGGTCACCTTCTTCCCGATGATGGTGGCGCTGGTCGAAGGCTATGCCGCCACGGCCAAGGAGATCAGCCAGATGCTCGCCGCGATGGGAGCAGGGCGCTGGCGCATCTTTTGGCTGGCGCGGCTGCCGTCGGCGCTGCCCTATTTCTTCGCCGGACTGCGCATCTCCATCACCTATGCCGTGGTGGGCGCCATCTTCGCCGAATATGCGGGCGCCGCGAAGGGGCTCGGCATCTACATGCTCAGCGCCAAGAACAATTTCCGCCCCGACCTGGTGCTTGCCGCCGTCGCGGTCAGCTCGGCGCTGACGCTGGCGCTGTTCGGCCTCGCCGTGCTCGTCCAGCGTCTCGCCATGCCCTGGGAAAATGCAGAGGGCGAAAGGGCGGGGCGCGACGGCGACAAGCCTGTCGGGGAGGGCCGGCCATGACCCGGCTCGAGCTCCGCGACGTGCGAAAGAACTTCGGCGCGCTCGAGGTTCTGGCCGGCGTCTCTCTCCATGTCGGCGCGGGCGAGTTCGTCTCGATCCTCGGTCCCTCCGGCGCCGGCAAGTCGACATTGTTCCAACTGCTCACCGGCGCGACCCGGGGCGAGGGCGAGATGCGCTTCGACGGCGCGCCGCTCGATGGCGCCCGCTTCGCCTTCATGCCGCAGCGCGACGCGCTGATGCCGTGGCGGCGCGTTATCGACAATGCGGCGCTGGGGCTCGAAGTGCAGGGCATGAAGCGGCGCGCGGCGCGCGAGCGCGTGGCGCCGTTGTTCGCCGAATTCGGCCTTGCCGGCTTCGAGCGCGCCTGGCCGGCCGAACTGTCCGGCGGCATGCGCCAGCGCGCCGCGCTCCTGCGCACCGTGGTGCAGCAGCGCGACATGCTTTTGCTCGACGAGCCGTTCGGCGCGCTCGACGCGCTCACCCGCGCCGCCATGCAGCGCTGGCTGGAGACGATGTGGCGAAACCATCGCTGGACGGCGCTGCTCATCACCCATGACGTGCGCGAAGCAGTGCTTCTGTCCGACCGTATCTATGTGCTTTCGGCGCGGCCCGCGCGCGTGGTGCGTGAGGTGGCCGTGCCACTCCCGCGCCCGCGCACCGAGAGCGCGGCGCTTGCCCGCGAGGCCGCGGCGATCGAGGCAGGCATCCTCGACACGCTGCTTGGCCAGTCCGATCCGAATTTCCGACCATCCGATGGAGAATTGAAATGACCGATCTGACCCGCCGCCAGGCGCTGTTTCTGGCCGCCGGCTTGCCTCTTGCCGGGGCTGTCACGCACGCCCGTGCCGCCACCCCGCAAAAGATCACGGTCGCGCTCGACTGGACCGTCAACACCAACCACATCGGCCTGTTCGTCGCCCGCGACAAAGGCTTCTATCGCGACGCCGGCCTTGACGTCGAAATCCTGCCCTATGGCGATACCGGCTCCGGCACGCTGGTAGCCAACCGTGTCGCCGATTTCGGCATTTCCGGCTCGCTCGGCCTGTTCACCCAGAAGAGTGCTGGCGCCGACCTGAAGGCCGTCTACGCCGTCGTCCAGTCGGAGACCGGCCGCGTCGTCTTCAACGCCGACCGCGCGGCGATCAAGAGCCCGAAAAATCTCGACGGCCTGACCTATGGCGGCTTCGGCAGCGCCTGGGAAAACGCGCTGCTGCGGACCATCATCCGCCATGACGGCGGCAAGGGCGATTTTTCGACCGTGACGCTGGGGACGTCCGCATACGATGCGCTGGCCAACGGCTCGGTCGATTTCACGCTCGAAGTCTCGACATGGGAAGGTGTCGAAGCGGAACTGAAAGGCCTCAAGCAGCGCAGCTTCCGCTACGCCGACTACGGCGTGCCGGACGAGCACACCACGCTGATCGCCTCCAGCAACGCCTTCCTTAGCGCCAATCCGAAAGCCGCCGCCGCTTTCGTCAAGGCGACGCGGCGCGGCTATGCCTTCGCGGTCGATCAGGCGCTGGAGGCGGGCGAACTGCTGATCGCCGCCAACAAGGACACACTCGCCAACCCGGCGCTGATCGACGCCTCGCTGAAGGCGCTGAACGACGGCCATTTCCTGAAGAGTGCCAACGGCGCCATCGGCACGATGGACAAGGCGAAGATGGAGGCGATGGGCGGGTATCTGTTCTCGTCGGGGATATTGCTCGACGGCAATGGCAAGGCGTTGACCGCGAAGCCGGACGTCGAGGCATATTTCAGCAACGAGTTTCTGGGCGCCTGAGAGGACGAAGGAACGCGGTGTCGCGCCGGAACCCGTCCGGAAATCCGGTGCGGAGCCTAATTCTCAACGATGGCGCGAAGCAGCGCGGTTTTGATGTGCCACCCGGGTTCGCCATGCAGTAACAGGGCGGCCTCATAGAATCTCGCCACGGCCGGGCACAGGCCCGGGAAGTCCTGGTTGGCGTTCGAGATAGCCTCCATCTCGGCCGACGTGCCGCCGATCTTTGTGAAAACGTCGGCGACCAGCGACCAGTCCTGATCGCTGGGCACGGCCGCCGGTAGACCGCTTCTTTTGGCGGCGCCGAAGGCGCGGAACAGCGTGGCGCCGATTCTGTCCAGGTCAGCCAGGAAATCGTGGCCGGGCGCACTGATCGCGTCCGGCCCATTGCGCAGGTAATTGTTGCAGGTGGCCGGTGTTTCGCGCGCCATGACATGATTGAGCATGTCGAGTTGCGCCGAAAGCGCTTCCGAAGCGTTGCTGTCGGGGGTCGTGGGTAGGAGTGGCGCATATCTATGCCTCAGATCGGCGACCGCCTGTCTGCTGATATCGCGCACTTCTCTTTGGCTTCCGGCCTGGGCCGCGGCAGTGATCTTGCGCAGCATCGCATCGTAGTCGTCCGGAAATTCGCGGGCGATAGCCTCGAATATCTGGAGATCCTGCTTCCGGATCTCGGCATCGATGTCGGCGGTGGTCAGCGTCTGGGGCGGCATCTTTACTGACTGATAGTGGTGATGTCTGCCGCTGCCGAACATCGTTGGCATCACGTTAGTCCCAACGATGCTTACGGGGACGACCGCCGCGACTTGCAACCATTTCCAAGGTGACATCCGCCTGCGCTCCGACACCCTTCTCACTCTGCCCCAAGGCTCAGCGCCTTCTTGCGGTCGGCTTCCGCACGCTTGCGGTCGCCCTTGGCTTCCCACACAGCGCTACGCGATTTGTATGCGCCAGCGAAATTTGGCCTTAACTTGATCGCTTGGTTGAGGTCGGCTATGGCGCCGTCATAGTCCGCTTTGCGGGCGCGGATCGTGCCGCGGCCGAAGTAACCGAAAACGTTATTGCGATCGAGTCTAAGAACCGTTTCGAAATCGCTGAATGCCCCTGTGTCTTCGTGGTGCTTCATGCGGAACATGCCTCGACCGGCATAGATCCTTGCGTTCGTTGGATCGAGACGGACGGCGTTTTCGTAATCCGCCGATGCCCCGTCATAGTCCCCCTGGTAGCTGAGGACGCGGCCGCGATCGCAGTAAGTGTCACCGATGTCGGGGCCGATAGTGATCGCCTGGCTGAAATCGGCGATGGCACGGGCATAGTCGCCCTTCGTCTCCCAAAGGATGGCGCGCGCTACATATACGTCTCGGAAGGTGGGGAACAGGGCAATCGCTTTGCCATACTGCGCGATGGCGCCGTCATAGTCATCCCTGCCGTCCAGCACTTGTGCCTTGTTGAAAGCCGCCCTGGCTCCAGGCGGAATGCCACCCGCCGAGGTCGCCGCTCCGCTCTCGATCTTGCCTGACGTCCTTGCCTTCGCCGCCGCCGCAAGCTTGAGGCCCTTGCGGGCGAGGCTCATCTCCGGATCGAGCTTGAGCGCCTGGTCGAAATCGGCGATCGCCCGGCCATAGTCACCCTTGGCAGCGAAGGCGCCGCCGCGCCCGAAATAGGCCTGCGCGTCATTGGCGTCGAGCTCGATTGCACGGCTCAAATCGGCGATGGCGCGATCCGGTTCGTTCTTTTTGGTCCACGCGACGGAACGGCCGATGTAAGCGTCCGAGTAGTCGGGGTAGAGCCCGATGACCTTGTTGTAGTCCTCGATGGCCGCGTCGTATTTGTCTTTGTCGACAAGCGCGATGGCCCGTCCTACATAGGGCGAGGCATCTTGCGGATCGAGCGCCATCGCCTTGTTGAATTGGGTGATCGCACGATCATATTGGCCCTTGTAGTAGAAGACGTAGCCGCGATCGACCAGAGCGTTTAGCTTCTTCGAGGATGGCGCGATCGCGTTGCCGCCGGCACCGCCTTTCTTCTGCGTGGCCATCGCTGCTTTGCGCGCGGCGGCGTAGTTTGGATTGTGCGGGTCTAGTTTGGCAGCTTGGTCGAGGTCGGCAATGGCATCGGCGTAGTTTTTGCCGTCGGCTCGCACCATGCCGCGTCCGTAGTAGCTGGCGGCGTCTTTCGGATCGATCTCGATCGCCGCTGAAAATGCCTCGATCGCTCGCTTCGGGTCTCCCGTGGCGTACCAAGCCGCTCCGGAACAGAAGAAAGCGCCGCTCGCTTTCGGGTCGAGCCTGATGGCTTTGATGCAATCGTCAAGCGCGCCGTCCGCGTCGCCCGCCGCGGCCTTGGCCAGGCCACGGCGCATGAGCGGCGCGGCCGCATCGGGAATAATGGCGATGGCCTTGTCGTAATCGGCGATCGCGCGGGTAAAATCCTTCTTGCCATCAAAGGCCCTGCCACGGCTGAAATAGGCGAGCGGGCTCTTAGGATCGATCGCGATGGCCTCTTCATAGGCCTCGATCGCTTCGTCATACTTTTCTTCGTGCAAGAGGCTGTCGCCCTTGGCCACCGCGACGAGGACGCGGGGATCGCTGGTGTCGATAAGCTTCGCCAACTTCGGATCGGCAAGCGAAAGATCGTCACTCGCACCAGGCTTGACCGCAGACGGGGTTTCTGCTGGCGCAACTGCGGTGGCGCTCTGTTCGTTCGCCGTTATGTCGGAGCCGTCCGCTTTGGTCATGCCATCGGCAGGCTCCCCGCTGACGTCCGCCGCTGCCTTGCGGGCTACGGCATAGTCACCATTGCCGGGATCGAGCTTGAGCGCCTGATCGAAATCGGCGATGGCGCCGGCATAGTCTTTCCGATCCGCCCGCACCATGCCGCGCGCGTAGTAGCTGGCGTCATGCCCGGGATCGATCCCGATCGCCACCGAATAGGCGGCGATGGCGCGCCCGGTGTCGCCCTTGGCGTGCCAGGCCACGCCTTTGCAATAGTGGGCGTCGCGCGCTTTCGGGTCGAGCGTCGCTGCCCGATCGCAATCGGCAAGCGCGCCATTGACGTCGCCGGACGTCACCTTGGCGAGCCCCCGGTGAAAATACGCGGCGGCAAAATTGGGGGCAAACTGGATGACCCTGTCGAAGTCGGCGATCGCCTGGCCATAATCGCGTGTGGCGGCCCTGGCCCTGCCGCGGCCGAAGTAGCCGAAGCGGTTGTCGGGTTCGAGCGCGATCACCACGTCATAGGAGCCGATCGCCTTGTCGTATTTGCCCATGCCCAGCCAGACATCGCCACCCAGGATCGCTTGGAGCGCGCGCTGGTCTTTTGTCTCCAAGGTCTTTGCGGCCAGTGTGTCGTCCGTAGCCGTCAAATTCGGACGGACGATTTGTTGCTTTGGAGCAGCGGCCGCCGCCTTCGGCTGCTCAGGGTCCTGCGACGGTTCAGTTTTGCCCTCATCGCCGGCAGCCTGCTCGTCGCAGCTTGCCGACCGTGCCGAATCCAACTCCACGGCGCGCCGGCAATCCGCCGCCGCGCCGGCGTGGTCGCCCTTGAGCGTCCTGGCGCGGCTGCGGCCCAGATAGGCGTCGGCATTGTCGGGGTCGAGGCTGATCGCCTTGTCGAAATCGAGCAGCGCGCCGTCGACGCCGTATTTCGACAACCGCATCTGGGCGCGCTCGAGCAGTGTCTTGGCAGTCGCCGGATCCCCGTTTGGCTGCGTAGCGGTCGGCTGTTGGCCAGGCAGATTTTCCCAACACGTGCCTGCGCGTTTCCGATCGAGTTCGACCGCTCGCCGGCAATCGCCGATGGCGAGGTCGAAATTGCCGACGAGTGCCTCGGCGATCGAGCGGTTGTAATAGGCATCTGCATTGTAGGGATCGAGGCCGATGACAAAGCTGAATGTATCTATCGCGCCCTTGGGGTCGACCTGCATCGCCTGCAACCCCGATTTGAGGTTCCAAGCAATGGCGGCGGAGTTATCCTGCTTGGCATATAGTTGCGGCGGCGCATATGTGGGAGGCGGGGTAGGCTTGGCCGCCTGCTGCTCAGCGGGGACTGGGACATCAGCCTGATTGGTCGCAGCGCTCGGCGACTGCAGCACGGGTTGCCCGTTCGCCCTGCTCTTGCTGATTTGGACGCTGAGCCTTTCTTTTCGGTAGTCGGCGTTGGCCGGATCGAGCGCGATCGCTTTGTCGAGGTCCGCAATCGCCTTGTCGGGATCCTTCGCCTCCCAGACGACTGCCCGCTCGAAATATGATTTTGGATCGTCGGAGCTGATGGCAATCGCTTTGTCGAGGTCGGCTAACGCCTCTCGTGAATTGCCGATCTGGGCCATGGTCATGCCGCGCACGCGGTAAGCTTGGGCGTTGGCCGGATCGCGGCGAACGGCTTCATCCAGATCGGCGATAGCGCGGGCATAATTCTTCTTTGAGGCCCAGCTCTTGGCGCGGTTGAAGTGGAAAGCGGAACTTGCTGGATTGAGCCGGATCGCCTCGTCGAATGCGGCGATGGCGCGGGTATGGTCGCCCTTTTCCTGCCACTCTACTCCAATCGCATTTTGAGCAGAAGCTGGGTTTGGGTCGGTCGCGCCGTCGCCCGGCTCACCGAAAGCCTCGACAATCAGTCGCGTGCAATCGCGCCCCTTGTCCGCATCGATATTGGCGATGCGCTTGCAATCGGCCTTGGCTCGCTTGCGATCACGCTCGGCGATCGATGAGCGGGCGCGTTCTAGGTAAGGAGCGATAGGGTCAATACGGACGCTCTCCGCTTTGTCGTAGTCGGCCTGGGCTCGCGCTGCGTCGCCCTTGTCTTCCCACACAACGCCGCGCACGCCATAGGCCATTTCATTGGCGGGATCGATGTCGATCGCCTTGTCGCAATCGGCGATAGCCCGATCATGCTCGCCTTTCTTGTTGAGCGCCCGCGCGCGATCGGCATATCGGCTTGCGTCATCCGGCGTAAGCGCGATCGCTTTTGTGTAGTCCGCGACGGCCCGGTCGAAATCCCCTTTGCTCTCCCAGGCGATGGCGCGATTGGTAAATGCGCGGACGTAAGTCGGATCGAGCGCGATCACCTCGTTCATATCGGCGATGAGGTGGGCAATATCGTTCCTCTGTGCATAGGCCAGGCCGCGCACAAAATAGGCGCTTACGCGAAGATCAGGCACCTCGCCTCTGTCCTCGGCGATTGCGGTGCAGGCGGCAACCTGCCGGTCGGCGGAAAATTTGCTCTCACTGAAGCAAGTGTTGTAGTCTTTGCCAGCCGCGAATGTTTTGCTGCCGAAAGCACCAAGCACAACCACCCCTGCCAGCGCCAGGAGCGGCCCGCGCGAAAGCCAGGCAACAAACGCGCGCGTCAACGCGCCGGTGTGGCGTGACATGATTGATCCTCCCCCCGGAGTGACCGCGACTGCTCTCGCGGATACCTATATAGTTCTGTTTTTGTTCCCTAATGCAAGCAGAAATTGCAGTGGCTGCATTTATGCCCTTGGGGTGGGCCAAGTGGCGCTTGGCGAGGACCTTGCGAGAGGGAAGCAAAGCAGCGCCTCAGCTTGGCGGCATCGCTCCCAACGGCTCACATATCGATCATCGACCTTTTCACCCGCCCAATGATGGTGATCGCGCCCTCCAGCTCCGGCGGCGGGATATCCATATAGGACGCCGGCTGGAACGGCGGGTTGTCGTTCGGGCGGTAGCGCTTGTAGGTGGCGCGTCCCGTCTCGTCCGAGATCACGTAGCAGCCATTGGTCACCAGCCGCTTGTCGCGCAAATTGACGAAGATGATCGAATCCGGCGGCGAGATCTTGTTCATCGACGGACCGTCGACGCGCAGCGCGATCCATTCGCCTTCCTCGAGGTCGGCGGTGGGGATGGTCGGATAGTCGGAGAGGTTGACCACGCTGTCCTGGCTGCCGAGCTCGCCAGCGCTGATCCACGACACGATCGGCACGTCGACGGTGACGGGCGAGGGCATGAGGCTGACGGGCGCCGCTTCCGCGCCATCGGCATTGAACAGGAGCCAGCCGGGGTCGACGCCGAACAGCCGGCCGTATTTCTCCGCCGCTTTCCGGGACAAAGGCCGGTTGCCGTTCTCATGGCTGATCAGCGTGTTCTTGTTGATGTCGCGCAAGGCCCGCGCCGCATCGCTGGGCGAAGCATAGCCGGCTTGGGCGCGCGCCTGCTGCAATCTATGCCGGGAATCCATCATCGTACAAAATGCCTGAAAATAATCGTCCAAAGTGTACGATTATGGTTGCGCGTCATTCGTACATAACGTACGCTTAGCGCATGATCGTACATTCCGCAAGCTCTTCCGCATCGCCCGCCGGCGGATCCGCCCAGCCCGCCGGCATTCCGGAGCTTATTGATTCCTGGCAGAGCATCGGCGCCTTCGCCGCCGATGTCGGCTGCGGCTACGAGGCGGCGCGGCAGATGCGCCGGCGCGGCCGCATCGCGCCGCAGCACTGGCCGCATGTGGTGGCGGCAAGCCGCAGGCACGGCATCGCCGGCGTCAGCTACGAATCGCTGGCCGGCCGCGCCGCGGCCGCCATGCAAGGGGAGGCGGCATGAACGCGCCTCCCTCGATCCATGAATTCCAATCGCCCAGACCGTCCTCCTCCCCGGTCAGGGCGCTTTCCGGGGCGCTTGCCCCGGATCCGGTCGAACCGCCCGCACCCCGGTTCACCGGAGCGGCCGGAGCCGTTCCTCCCCCGGCTCCGGCCGCCACTTATGGCGGCGCATCCTGCATCCGCACCGAGGACGGAACCGTCATCCTGTTCGACCGGGCGACGGGCCTTGCGGTGTCGGGCCTGACCCGCGCCGCGGCCGAGGCAGCGCTGCTTCGGCTGACCAGCACCGCCTGACTTCAACCGATCGCTGACCTGACCGCGGCCTCGTGGCCGAACCCTGGCGCTCGTCCGCGCCTTCGACAAGCAAATGGAATGAGAAGAATGGCAGCCGCCTACACGCAAAAGGAAATCGACGAGATCGCCACCTGGCTGAAGGAGGGGCTTTCGGCCTCGCGCATCGCCGGCCGCTTCAGCGACCTGCGCGGCGCTCCGGTCTCGCGCAACGCCATCATCGGCATCGTCCACCGCAACACGGCCCTGAGCGCCATCGGCTTCGCCAACCCCAAGGGCGGCCGCGCCGGCGGCAGGCCAAGGAAGCATGCCGCACGGCCGGATCGCCCCGGCCGGCGCGCCAGGGTGGCCGCTGGAGGCGTGACGCTCTCCGAACCTGCAGCGCTTGCCAGATATGCCGAGCTTGTAGAAGGCGCCGGCGCTGAAGCGCTTGATCTCCGCCTAACTGGGGGCGATGCCCAGTCCACCCTCCGCAGCCGCAGCGCAGCTGCTGCGGAGGACGGGCGGGACAGAGGGGAGCGCTGTCCGGCCGACCTCTCAGCCTGTGGCATCACCACACAAACGGACGCCGTCACCGCCCGCGCTCCCAAGCCAAAGAAATCCAAACCCCGCAAACCCGCGCGCATGCTTCCGCCCGCCTGGCTCACCCCCGGCGGGCGCGAGAAATCCGAAGCGCAGCGCTACAAGCCGCCCGCGCCGCCGCCGCCGGTAAACCCCGGACGCCAGCCGCATGTCGCGGCGATGCGTTTCCTCGACTGCCTGTTCGGCCGCTGCCGCGCGCCGCTCGACTTGGCGCTGCGCGAAACGCCGGAAGACGATCCCGCCGGCGCGCGCCCGGCACCGGACATGCTGTGCTGCGGTTTGCGCACCGCGGGCACGCGAAGCTACTGCGCGCATCACCATGCCAGGTTCCACGGCCATCGCGGGAGGGGGATGTGAGAGGCGAGGCGTATGCGCGCTTGTGTTCCTCGCCCCCGCCGATGGCGGGGGAGAGGTGTCCGCGAAGCGGACGGGGATAGCGCCGACGACGGCAGGACGAAACGCCGCGCGGCGAGAACCCGCTGTCGAGCTTGGCGCTCCACGAAAAACCCCTCTCCGTCGCGGCTTCGCCGCGCCACCTCTCCCCACTTCGTGGGGCGAGGAACCTTGATCCATGCGCGAGGGAACTCAGCCTCTCCCGTTGGCCATCCACCCCACAACCCAAGGACCGCACGCATGCCCCGCAAATCCTCGAAAAAACCGCAACCGCCAAAACTCCCCAAGGGCGAGGCCGAGCAGGTGCGCATCCGCCGCGAGGTCGGCCACGACTTCGCGCTGAAGACTGACCCCTTCGGCCGCCAGCGCCTCACCACCGGCACTGCGGAGGCGCGGTGCGTCTATGAGGTGTCGAACGGCGGCTACACCTCCACCGGCGGCGTCGTGCGCCTGCGCAATGTCGACCCGCTGGTGGGCATCACCTCGCTCAGCCGGCAGCAGCGTGAGGCAGGAGGGCGCTTCCGCGACGACTTCGAGCGCAGCCAGCGCGAGGGCCTGCAGCCACAATCCTGGAGCGAGCGCGTCGATGGCGGCCGCGTCGGCGGCGGCGTGCCCGACCGCGTGCTGTCAGCCGGCCGGGCGCATGCCCACGCTGTTGCTGCGCTGGCCCATTGGGACGTGGCGGAGGTGGCGCGAAGAATCTGCCTCGAAGGCCAGTCGGTGAAGGCCATCGCCGAACGCAGCGGTGAGGGGCGCGACGTGGTGGTGAAGCTGTTGAAGGTGGGGCTGGATTTACTCGCGGTGCACTATGGGATGATGGGGAGGAAGGCCGGGTGAAGGAAGATTCACCAGCAATAACAGAAGTGCACCTTGCAGATCGTTGAGCGGCCGGGCAGCCTGTCTTGGTCGTTCGTCTTTTGGGGTTTTGACGTAATGCAATACGTTTTCGGTACTTTGGTGCCTCAACATTTTCTACCCGCGCTGGGTTTCATTGCCGTCAGGCAAACACAGATGGACAAGGCTGTTAATCAGTCCATCGGCGACCTAACAGGGCTTGATCACAGCTCACTGATTGCACTGCTTTCGCCCGTAATGAACCTCTCGACTCGGGTAGAGATGTTGGAACGCCTTATCCCCTTAAAAATTGAGGATATCGTGGACAGGTGTAAGCTTGTAGCCATCGCGCGGGAGGTCAGAGACCTGAATAGTCTTCGCAACAGGCTTATCCACGATCTGCCGTATGCCTATTCACCAAGCGAAGATTCTCTTATGTTCGTCAGGTCAGAAACATGGACCGACCCGCAGGTTAAGGCCAGTTTACCGAAACACGTTACACCCGAAGGGTTGTATGAACTTGGCAATCGCATGTTACAGGCCGAGATCTGGCTTGGCATGAGGTTTCAGTCCAGTGGTGTCGGTCTGGAGGCGCATCCCGATTGGCTAGACCGCACCAAATTTCCGTGGCCGGATAAATTCGAGCAATTGCTTCGAAATCTAAAAACCGAGCAACCCTGACTCTGCGGTTCTCACCCCTTCGGCTTCCCCTCCCACCCAAACACACTCCGTCCGCCCAGCAAATGCGACTGGTCCATCTCGCCGGCGACGATCTCCTTCAAGCTCGGCCCCGTCACATAGCGCTCCATCCGGCGTGACTCGCCGTCCAGTCGCCTCAGCGCCTCCAGTTCCTCGGTTCGTCCGAGCTTTGCCTTGCTCACCGCCGATTTCAGCACGCCGATCGTCTCGTCATAGACCTTCAGCGGCACGGGGAAGGGGTGGCGGTCCTTGCCGCCATGGGCGAGGGAGAAGCGGGCCGGGTCGGAGAAGCGAAAGGGTGCGCCATGCACCACTTCCGAAACCATGGCCAGCGCCCGCACCGTGCGCGGGCCGACGCCGGGGACCAGCAGCAATTCGGGAAAATCCTTCGGGCCGCTTTCGATGGCCGAGGCGATGTTGCCGTGCAGGCGACGCATGACGATGTCGCTCTCGCGCACGTCGTGATGCGCCGGCATGACGAGATTGGGCAACAGCGGCTGCGCGGCTGGCTCGGGTTCGGGCCGCGGTTCCAGCACGGCAAGCTCGGTGAGGATCTTTTCCGGGCTCATGGTCTTGAGCAGCTCGATCTGGCCGCCGCGGGCTTTTTCGGCGCGACGGTCGGTGAGGTTGACGATCTGCCCTTGGGCCTCGCCCTCGATCGCCGCATGCGGCTGGTCGACGAAGCTGGTCAGCCCTTCCGACAGCCAGTGATAGCGGCGCGCCTGGCGGGCGTCGCCGTTCATGCCTTGCTGCACCACCACCCAGCGCCCGTCATCGGTGACGATGAAGCCGTGCAGATAAAGGTCGTAGCCGTCCTGCACGGCGGCGCTGTCCACCTTGGCGACGAGCCGGCTGACGGTGGCCAAAGCCTCACCGTTCAGCCCGACACGGTCGCCGATGGCCAGCAGCTCGCCGGGCGTCTTGCGCGAATGCGCGCCGCGCCCGCCGCAGACATGGATGCCGAGCTCGTTGCTGAGCGGATTTAGCCCCCGCTTCAGCGCGCCGATGACCGAGGTGGTGATACCGGAAGAATGCCAGTCCATACCCATCACGGCCCCAAAAGACTGGAACCAGAAGGGATGCGCAAGGCGCCGCAAAAGCTCGTCGCGGCCGTAATGGTGGATGATCGCTTCGCACAGCACGGCGCCGAGCTTCGTCATGCGCTCGCCCAGCCATTTCGGAACCCGCCCGCCATGCAGCGGCAGGTCGGCGCTGCCGCTTCGCTGCGTCACCTTTCGTTCTCCCTGGAACCGGCGACTTAGATGGCATTTCGGCGGAGATTTGCAAGCGGCGGATCTCCCCACAAGGGAAGATCAGCTTGTCGGTGTGCAGCCGCTGCTACCTGCGCCCGTAGAGCCTGTGATGGTGCCGGTAATGGTGCCTGTGGTGGTACCGGTGGGGATAGACGTAGTAATGTCTATGATACCGATGGTACCGGTAGTGGGGATAGCGGACCACGTAGCCGGGATAATCGTCGTAGTAGCGCGGGCCGTAGTAGCGGCCGCCGTAATCGTAGAACGGGCCGCCATAGAACGGGCCGCCGTAGAACGGATAGCCGCCAAACGGTCCGATACCGAGGCCGAAGAATCCCTGAGCGTCTGCCGGCGCGACCGTGGCCACCGCCGACGCGAGGGCGATTGCGGAGGCGAGTAGAAGCTTTTTCATGGCAACCTCCTCCTGAAGGTTCGCATCGACAACGCTTGGCGCGCCGAAAGGCTGCCAAGGAACTGGCGCGCCTGCCCGGAAAATCGCCGGGATTTGAAGTCGCACTCACCCGCCGGCGGTGGACATGGCTAACCGCAGACGCGCACCTGCCGCATGAACCGATGGTCATGACTGCGGGTTCTTACCATTTCGATCCGGCAATGGCGGCGGGCGTGTGCGGCATTCGGCGGGGCGACATAGAAGCTGTCATGGTCGTCATGCTCACCGGGGGCGTAGTTGAGATAGGGGCCGCCCCAATAAGAGCCATAGACCGGCACGGAGCCGTAGCTGTCGTAAAAATCGCCGAATGGGCCGTAGTCGAAATAACTGCCGCCGAGGAATACATTGCCTGCATCCGCAGGCATGACGGTGGTCGCAGCCGAAGCCAGGGCGAGCAGCGAGGCAAACACCAATTTGCGCATGACAAGCCTTCTCCTGAGGTTCGCCATGATAACGCGCGGCACGCCGAAAAAGTCCGGCCGCGTCGCGCAATCAGCAAGATTTGAAGGCTTTGTGAGCGCCGGGAGCCGCCCCGGGGCGGGATCGGCGATCGCGCGGGACGCCGGAGGCGGTTCCCGCGCGATCCACGTTGGCTCGCTTAGTAGCGGTTGTAGCCGTTGCCGCACACCCGCACTTCCTCCACCACGCGGTGGTGGCGGCGCCAGTGGGTCACCAGTTCGGTGCGGCAATGATGGCGATGATAGCGGTGATGGTAGCGCACCACATAGCCGCCATTGTCGTAATCGTCATTGTAGACGTGGCGGTAGTAGCGGTGCGGATAATAGCCGCCATAATAGTCGTCATCATAGCCCGGCCCGATGCCGATACCAAGCTGAACGCCGCCGGCGCTGGCCGGCGCGATCGCGAACGCCGAGGCGATGGCGATCATCGAAGCAAGCAGAAGCTTTTTCATCGCTGCCTCCTTGAGTTTGCAGGACGCCCCTTCGGCAAGACAACGGTTTCGAGCGGTGCATGTTCCCGAAAACCGTCGGGTTGCCGCCCTTGGACAAGGCACTGGCCGCGGCGCCAGCCGCTTGGTCCGGCGCATTGCTGCCTCTCCGTAAGGCAATGAGCTCAGATATTTATTAGCGTATCTGCAACCGACCGGGCGGCGGCGCGTCGCACGCCGGCGAAATATCTCTGATCATTGCCAGGCAGCAGGGAGGCTCGATGGTGTACTGCCCGCCCGTCTGCATGGTCGGCAAGCCTTCGACCGCGACCCAGCCCGACAGATCGTCGCCTTCGGCATGGTCGACGCGGTGACCGGCGCGCTTTCGAACAAGGCGGCGGTCACGTTGAAAACCCGCCCACCGCCGCCACCGCCAGCCGGCGCGCCGGAAGCAATTGCAGGCCGCGGAGGAAGGGCGGGGCGCCCGCCAGTCGGCATGACAATGAAGAAAGAAAACTCGCCGGGCTTGCCCCTGGTGCCCAAAGCCCACACGCCCGGCGAGATTTAAGACCTGATCCCCCGATCAGGACCGGCGGGAGGACACCGGCAATACTCATTATAGCAAGGCTGATGCCAGTCCCGAAACGGGACAGTGATGCTCGATGCCGCAAACTCTGTGCGACGCCTGTTAAGTGTTGCTAATATGCCACTGCCTATCGCCTCAGCCAGCTATCGGTTCCGTAGGCATCCGTCGCCGCTTCGCCTCGCTTTGTCGCATCGCCGCGTGCACCGCATGCCGCCATCGGCTATCTCATCCCCAGCCAATTCCGGCGACCCGAGGAGCATCCGATGACCAGACCCACCATTCTCAAATTCGGCCCCGTCGAGCATGCCGAAGGCGGCGACCTGCCGGGCTGGATCGCTGTCGAAGGCTCGCCGACCATGCAGACGGCCGTGCAGCACACCACCGAGGACGGCAAGGTGATGTCCGGCACCTGGCGCGCCTCGCCCGGCACCTATCACGCCACCTACACTGACTATGAATTCGTCCACATGATCGCCGGCCGCATCATCATCACCCCCGACGGCGGCGAGCCGGTCGAGGTCGGCCCCGGCGATGCCTTCGTCGTCGAGGCGGATTTCAAGGGCACCTGGAAGATCCTCGAGCCGGTGACCAAGCATTTCGTCGTCGTGGTGGAGTAGGGGGCTGCGCTGAACCTGCTGATCTCCCCCACGAGGGAGGAGATTGACAGCTTCAGCGCCCCACCTTCGAGATCACCCTTTTCTCCACCTCCGGCTCCAACGATTCCGCGAATGGCGTCGCCATATGGTGCTGGTCGCGGAAGGCGAGCTTGCCGTCGATGAAGACGTGGCAAATGGTGGCGCTGCAGAAGCGGTCGGTGAGGTCGACGTAAGCGGCGTTGGGAATGCTGTCGACGATGTCGCGTTCCACCGCCGCCATGGCGTCGTTGGCGGCGTAGGCGCGCGTCTGGTCGCAGCGCGAGGGCGTCTCGTCCCGCCACAGCGCCCGCGCCACGCAGGTGTCGACATTGGCGTTGTTGAACGGCACGTCGCGGATGAAGGCGACCTTGAGCCCCGCCTTGCTCAGGCTGGTGAGGGTGGAGCGCAGGCCGGCCCGCCAGTCGGCGTCCTGGCTCCGCGTGTCGCCGCTGCGGCCGGCCATTTTGCGGCCGCTGGTCAGCGCCAGCTCCGAGATGACCACCAGCGCCGGTCTCGCATCGATGATCTCGGCGATCGCCTGCTCGCGCCAGCGGTCGCACTCGCTGTAGGGACGCTTGAGCTCGGACGACCAGACGCTGATGCGCGAGGCGCGGCAGGAATTCTTCAGCCAGGTCACCACCCGGTAGCCGTTCTTCCGGCCCGCCTCGATCAGCGGCGTCGACCAATGGTCGGCATGGGAGTCGCCGAAGAGGGCGATGAGGCGCTGGCCATCGCCGAACACGCAAGGCTTCGGCGTCACGCTCTGGTAATCCTGCACGCAGCCGGCTTTGGCCCGGGCCGTCGACGGTTCGGCGGCGCTGGCGGCGATGATGCGCTGTTCCGGATCGAGGTCGTGCACGGCAAGCCTGGCACTGCCATAGGCGGCTGCGACGCCGGTGCCGGTCAGGAGGAGGGCCGGCACCAGCGCCCGCGCCGCACTGGCCATCAGCCAGCCGTTGCGACGGATCGGGTTCTCGATGAGATGATAGCTGAGGATGGAGAGCGCCAGCGTCACCGCGAGGCACAGCAGCCGCTCGGCCGGCGTCAGCTCCGGCGCCAGCATGCCGGCATAGACGATGACCGGCCAATGCCACAGATAGAGCGAATAGGAGAGCTTGCCGATCCATTGTAAGGGCGGCAGCGCCAGGGCGGCATTCACGCAATTCCATTCGGAATTGCGCGAGCCGTCCCTGGCGCCGGCCGCTCCCGCCTTGAGCAGAAGGACCGTGCCGGCAACCGGCAGAAGCGCCAGAAAGCCGGGGAAGGGAGCGTCCTCGCTGAAGGTGAGATATGCGGCCCCGATCATCGTCAGGCCGGTCAGGCTTAACGCCCGCCCCAGCAGCGGGCGCTCCTGCAACAGCCGTGCCGGCGCCATCGATACGAGGCCGCCGGCGGCAAATTCCCATGCGCGCAGCGGCGAAAAATAGAAGGCCCAGGGCTGCGACACGCTCGTCAGCCAGGCACAGGCGATGAAGGAGACCAGGCCGACGGCGCCGATCGCAATTACGATGGCGCGCTTGCCGGGCTTCATCCAAGCGGCCAGCAGCAAAAGCGCCGGCCAGGCGAGATAGAATTGCTCCTCGACCGACAGCGACCAGTAATGGATGAACGGGTTGCTCGTGGCGTCATTGGCGAAATAGTCGAACGACCAGCGGATCAGCCACAGATTGATCATATAGGCCGAGGCGAACATCGCACCCTTGGAATAAAGCGCCTGCTCCTCCGGCGACAGGATGAGCGCGCCGGCGCAGAGCGTCGCGGCGATGACGAAAAGCGCCGCCGGCAGCAGGCGCCGCGCGCGCCGGGCGTAGAAACGCAAAAGGTCGAGCCGGCCGGTCTCGGAAATCTCGGCGGCGAGATGGCGGGTGATCAGATAGCCCGAAATGACGAAGAAGATGTCGACCCCGGCAAAGCCGCCGGGCAGCGCGGTGAGGCCGAAATGGAAGGCGACGACGCCCGCCACGGCCACCGCCCGCAAGCCTTCGATGTCGGGCCGGAAATCCTGCGCAGGTGTTGACACGAATACGAACCTCACGATGCTTGTTCGTATCCCGCCTCCCTAAAGCCTCGGCCCTAGGCGCCGATATCGCAATGCAACAAATCTAACGCGGTGCAACATAAGGGGAGGGCGAGGGCGGCCCTCCCGATCTCCCCTGCCATCACGCCTTCTTCAGGAACTCTGTCTTCAGCACCAGGCCCTTGACCTGCTTGGTGTTGCATTCGATCTCGCCGGGATTGCCGTTGAGCCGGATGTTCTTCACCAGCGTGCCGCGCTTGATCGTTTCCGACGTGCCCTTGACCTTGAGGTCCTTGATGAGGGTCACGGAGTCGCCGTCTTTCAGCGGCGTGCCGTTGCTGTCTTTCACGATAGGGTTCGTCATGGCGGGTCTTTCATCGGTTGGATGGCGTCGGCCCGCCTATCGCGCCGACCACGGCCTGGTCAAGCTGCGCTGGAACCAAGGGAGGCTCACCCCCCAATCATCACTTCGGCCTCGATCTCGACCGGGAAATTCAGGGGCAGGGCGGCGACGCCGATGGCGGTGCGGGCGTGACGGCCGATCTCAGGGCCGAAGACCTCGAGGATGAGCTCCGAAAAGCCGTTCATCACCGCCGGCGTCTCGGTGAAGCGCAATGCCGAATTGACCATGCCGTGGACGCGGCACCAGCCCGTGATCCGGTCGAGGCTGCCGAGCTCGCGTTTCAGGCTGCCGAGCATCGACAGTCCGACCTTGCGGGCCGAAGCCCGCGCCTCGTCCAGCGACACGCTCTCGCCGACCGCGCCGAACGGGCCCGCAAGCGAGCCGTCCGGCTCCTGCGGCCCGTGGCCGGAGATATAGGCGCGGTCGCCGCGCACATTCACCCAGGGAAAGGGCAGCACCATGCCCGGCGGCAGTTTCAGCGGCGGTGGCAGTACGATGCCGAGCGCGGCAAGCTTTTCGTCGGCACCCGGCATGGCACGGCCTTCCTTCTCGCACAGCGCCATCGCGGCGCCGTGTCCGAGCTTTCCGGTTCGCTGGCCCTTCGTCAAGAACGGCTTGGATCTGCAGAAGAATGATCTGGGGCGACTGGCCGGAAGCCTGACCCGCGCGGATCGTGGCCTTGCATCCGCGCGGGCAGGCGCCGCCCCCGCCGGCGGCGCCAAGCCCCCAGCCCTCAGGCTGGCCGGGCGGCTGTTGGTTCGGCCGTCCGGCCGCTGCTTTTCCCCGCCGATCCCGGATGATGAACCGGCTACGGGTCCCCGGAATGGCTACCTTTTGTCTTACGCGGTAGCGGACCAAAACCGCCGAGCACGGCTTCCGGAATTGCTCTAGAAGTGAAGGTCCAGCGGCTGCGGATAGGCTTGGCCCGGTTCGGCGCCCTTCGACGTCAGGCCGGCCGAAGGCACGATGCCGCCGGTGGCCGTCTGATCGAGCGGCTGCCGGCTTTTCTCGGCGCCGGTCTTTGTTTCGGTCAGCGGGATTTTCGTTTTCGCTTCGGCGGCTTGCGACAGCGCAAGCGCCATAACAAGCGCGGATAGAAGGATCTTCATGGCAGCTCCCTGAATTCACCCCGAAGCGACCCTAGCGCCGCTTGTCTCGTCGCGAAGGCCACGCGCGCGGAACACTGTGGAATTCTTTGGAATTCCATGGATATTAGTGGATGGAAATTAAACGCCGCCGGGGATGAAGATTGTTTGCCGGCGCGCTAGCCAGGAGTGTCGGAGAAGCTCGGCGATTCCCGCCGGAACGCCGAACTGCTTAGGCGGCGAAGAACATCGGGGACCTTTTGCATGGCGCAGCAAATCGCGCAAAAACTAAGGCTGACTTCGGCCTTGCTGGGAACGGTGACCCGCAAGGACCTGGCGGCGGCGTTCCGCGCCGTCAACCCGAACACCGCGTTCGATCTCGGCCGCGCCGACAAATGGTTGCAAGGCCGCGCGCGGCCGCGACAGATGAGCGTCTATGACGACTGGGCGAGGCTGCTCGAACTGGAGCAGTCCGGCGCCTGGATCGCCGAGAGCGAGCTACCGGCCTTCACCGCCGCGATCGCGGCCCGCCACGGCGTCGACAGCGCCGAGCTGGAGCGACGCGCCGGCATGCAGTTCGATGCCTCCTCGCATGACGAGCGCGGCACCGGCTCCGGGCTTGCCGGAACCTATGCATGCTATTCTCGCGCCTGGTCGCCCTATTATCGCGGCCAGTTGATCAAGGGCCGCCTGTCGATCGAGGCCGGGCCAGGCGTGCATGGGCTGACGGCTACCTATGGCGAGACGTTGCCGACGGGGCACTTGCAGCTCGTCGGCCCGGTGATGCCGGCAAAGCGCGGTGTCTATCTGCACCTCAAGGATGTCGGCGGCGACACGCAGTTCTTCCTGTGCCTGTTCCCGCAGACACAGCCGGTCAGCGTGCTCGGCGGCTATATGTGCGGCTCGGCCGTCATTGGTCCCGAAGCGCAGCCCTCGCTGACCCGGATCCTGCTGGTGCGGCTGCGCGATGCGGCAACCGGCGCCGGGACATGGGGCGGGTACCTGCCGGCCGGCGGTTCGATTGCCGCCGACCTGGTAAGCCTCGGCATCGGCCTGGAACATCCGGAAGCGGTCGACCGGCAACTCGACCAGTTCCTTGACGCCTACAGCGACGACGGCGCTATCCAGATTCCGCCGGGAGAGTTCCGCGCCATCCTCGACGTGTTCGACCGCCATTGGCTGCAGCACCCGGGTTGACACATCATGGTATCTGGGACCGTGCCGGATGTTACCGGCCAGCTACAGTCCGTTTGCCTTCGGTTGTGGACAGCCCTCATTGCACGTCGATCACGCGAATGTTCTTTGACGCTAATCCGGTTCGCGTTACCGCTATGCGCGTGAAAACTGGGCAAGGGGTTTCCCATGAAGAAGACTTACGAGAAGCCGGTGCTGTCGAAGCGCCAGAAGCTGTCGAGCGTCGTCGCGAACGCCTCGAATCCCGCGCCGTAACACAGGCGCACCGATCACATTGGCTGGCGAGCCTATAGGCTTGCCAGCCAAATTTACGCGCTCGCCGAATTATCCTTCCGCCAAATTTATCCCTCCGCTTGACGCGGCGGTCGCCGGGCATATCTTGCTGTCCTGATTTCATCGTCGACCGGGCCGAGACAGCCGATGAAGAAGCCATATCGCAAACCGACGCTTGCCAGACGTGACAGGCTTTCGGCGGTGACCGCCGCAGTGCCATCCTCGGGCTTCACGTTCTGAGTTTCTCAGGAACGCGCCACAGCCTTTGATCGGTTTTAAAGCAAGCACTTTTAAAGCTGAAAGCTGGACCGGCCAGGAGCGGGCGGTACACTTCGAAGGTGCCCGCCCGTCCGGCGCCGCCGCCAAGCTGCTGAAACCCCGTCCGTCCCCAACAGCAACGGTCATGGCGTGACCAGTGGTTTGCGGAGTGCCATTGGCGCGGTGTCCTGTCAACGCCGCCGGCGAGCGGCCCGGGAGCGCCTTTTTAGCCGCCTTTTCGTGTCCGAAGCACGCTTTGCGGTCATGCCGGGGCCAAGCCAAGAAGCCCTGAAATAGCGGAATTCCGGGCTTTTCCGATGTCCACCAGGCCGCGCCGCACATATATGCCTATCCGCTTGAATAGGCTGATTTTTCGCCGGCCGGCATGTCACTTCGACCCCGACTTTTTTTGGGTGCAATTCGGCAGTGCAGCATTGGCGCCCGGCGAAGACGGGTCTCACCGTTGAAAACGGCATCGGACCCATTTGTGTGCCATTTCATGATCCGCTCATGAAAGACGTGATAGAATGTCGCCAACGAATGGGGGAAGTTGCGATGGCCAATCGGTTGTTCGAGGTTCTTGCCAGACGGCGGTCATGGCTGGATCGGGTCGCATTGGGGCTGCTTGTCTTTCTGGCGACTCTGGTTGCCGCGCTGATGGGCGGCGCCAGCACCTGACGCAATTCCAGGAAAAGTGCGAAGCGTTCAAAGCCACGGATCGCCTATTTCCTCTGTCCGATTGCTTTGAATTCGAAGATCGTGGGCCTGAGCCTGACCGGCCTCGGCCGCTCGGTGAGGTCGACGACGCGGACCCACCTGTCGGCGCCGGCACGCAACGTGACTTTCCGGCCAAGCGCCTTCTCAGCCGCCTCGAAAGGCGTCTTGGCTTCCGCCGAATGCACCGCGACGACGGCTTCGCCGTCTATTTCCTCGACGCGATAGGTTTTCATGCGCGTCTCCAGGGCGCCCGCCGTTTCGCTTCTCGCGCAAGCGCCTTTTATATTAGAAATGGCGAATAAAATGCAAGATTCCCACGCCCGGCCATCAGCTGATCGGGGAAGCCTGTACATTGGAGGGCGCGCTGTAGCCGCGCAGGCCGGTTCCGTTGCAGGCCCGGCAGGAAACCAGTTGTCCCGGGCAATTGTCGTGCAATGCACCCGAGGGGCAGCATGTGCCGTTCGACGCCACCTGCTTCCCGCACTCGAACACCTTGCCGGCGCCCAGGCACCGGGGGCAGGCGAACTTCCTGAATTCGCTCAAGCGAGCCTCCGGCTGTTTCACAGGCGCCCGGGAACGCGCTGATTGCGCCGCGGGTTCCATGACAGACACGGTTTGTCCTGCGTGCGATAGTGTACATTAGTTATGGCTAATATTTATAGGGATATCGCCTGCAACGCGCGGTTGGTTCCGTGGGGCCGGCGTATCAGGGCAAGGGTTCCTCGCCGTGGTGAAAGGAGGGAGAGGAAAGGCGGCACACCTCTTTCACCAGCCCGCGCAGCCAGCGATGCGCCGGATCGGCATCGAGCCTCGGGTGCCACAAAAGCGAGATCGTCAGCGCGGCGAGCTTCACCGGCAGCGTGAAGGTGAACAGGCCCTCGCGCAGGGTGCCGGTATAGCGCTCCGGCACGGTGGCGATGAGGTCGGAGCCGCGTGCCAGCGCCAGTGCCTCGGCAAAGCCGCCGACCACGGTCGTGACTTTCCGCGTCAGCCCGGCGCGTTCCAAGGCGTCGTCCACCGGGCCGCGGTCGAGGCCGCGGCGCGAGATCAATATGTGTCGGCCGGCGGCGAAGCGGGCGGCGGTGATGCGGCCTTCGCTCAAAGGATGGCCGGCGCGCGCGACGCCGACGAAGCGGTCGCGGAACAGCGCCTGCGTGCGTATCTCGGGTCCGGTCGAGCCGCCGACCACGCCGGTCTCCAGATCGACCGCGCCCCCGCGCATTGGGCCGCTGTCCTTGTCGGGCTTGGGCACGAAGCGCAATTGCACGCCCGGCGCCTCCTCGGCCACGCGGGCGAGCAGCGCCGGACCGAAATTCTCGACGAAACCGTCGCTGTTGCGGAGCGTGAAGCTGCGGTCGAGCCGCGCAAGCTCGAGCCGCTCGGCCGGCCGCAGCACCGCTTCGGCCTCCGCCACCAACCGGCCGACCTCGGCGCCCAGCTCGATGGCGCGCGGCGTCGGCACCAGGCCGCGTCCGGCGCGCACCAGAAGCGGGTCGCCGGTTGTCTCGCGCAGCCTCGCCAACGCCCGGCTCATCGCCGAGGGGCTGAGCTTCAGGCGCCGCGCGGCCTTTGCGACGCTGCCTTCGGCAAGCAGCACATCCAGCGTGACGAGCAGGTTGAGATCGGGTCGCGACATGGCGCGACCATAGCATGGATCCGTCAAACGGACATGGCGTTTGATGCACTGTTCAAGTGCAAACGCTGCGCGTTCCGCCATGTCGATCGCACGCTTATCTTCCCCGGCAAGTTCAATCGACGGAGAAGATCATGGCCGACATCGCCGAAACCCGCGCCGCGCCTGGAAGCCATTCGGCGGCTGGCGCGCTGGCCAGCCTGTCGCTTGCCATGCTCGTCTCCTCGCTCGGCACCAGCATCGCCAATGTCGCGCTGCCGACGCTGAGCCTGGCCTTCGCGGCGTCCTTTGCGGCGGTGCAATGGGTGGTGCTGGCCTATCTGCTCGCTATCACCGCGCTGATCGTCATCGTCGGGCGCCTTGGCGATCTCGTCGGCCGCCGGCCGCTGCTGATTGTTGGCCTGGCGCTGTTCAGCGCCGCCTCGTTTGCCGCCGCGCTCGCGCCGTCGCTGGCCTTTCTGATCGGCGCCCGCGCCGTGCAAGGCCTGGGCGCGGCGGCGATGATGGCGCTGACGATGGCTTTCGTCGGCGAGACGGTGCCGAAGGAACGCACCGGCAGCGCCATGGGTCTGCTCGGCACCATGTCGGCGGTCGGCACGGCACTGGGGCCTTCGCTTGGCGGCGTGCTGATCGCCGCCCTCGGCTGGCGCTCGATCTTCCTCGTCAACGCCGCGCTCGGCGCCGTCGCGCTGCTCGCCGCCTGGCGCTTCCTTCCAGCGGCGATGCCCGCCAGCGAAGCGGCTGGCATCGTCCGCCGGGCGACAGGCGTCCGTGGAGAGGCGAGGGGTCGTTTCGATATGCTGGGCACGCTGCTGCTTGCCGCCACGCTTGCCGCCTATGCGTTGTCCATGACCATGGGGCGCGGCCATTTCGGCGGCCTGAACATCGCGCTGCTCGGCGCGGCCGCGGCCGGCGCGGTGTTGTTCGTTATCGTTGAGGCCAAGGTGGCGTCACCCCTGGTCAAGCTCGCGCTGTTGCGCGACCGGGTACTGGCGCCGAGCCTCGCCATGAACGCGCTGGTTTCGACGGTGATGATGGCGACGCTGGTTGTCGGTCCCTTCTTCCTGTCGCGCGCCTTGGGCCTCGGCGACGCGGCAACCGGGGCCGTGCTGTCGATCGGGCCTGTCGTCTCGGCACTATGTGGCGTCATTGCCGGGCGCGTCGTCGACCGCCTCGGCGCGGCGGCGATGGTCACCGCCGGGCTGATGCTGATGGTCGCCGGCTGCGTCGCGCTGGCCGCGCTGCCAGGCCTCTTCGGCGTTGCCGGCTACGCGGCGGCGATCATACTGCTCACTCCGGGCTACCAGCTCTTCCAGGCGGCCAACAACACGGCCGTCATGGCCGATGTCGACAGGAACGAGCGCGGCGTGGTGTCGGGCATGCTCAGCCTCTCGCGCAATCTCGGCCTCGTCACCGGCACGGCGGTGATGGGCGCGGTGTTCGCCTTCGCCGTGGGGACGGGGAACATCGCGGCGGCGCCGCCTGAGGCGGTTGCCGGCGGAATGCGGTTCACCTTCGCTGCGGCGTCGGTGCTGGTGGCGGTCGCAGCAGTGATTGCGGTGGCTGGACGAAGGAGCGAGTGATCTTCCTTGGACCTCTCAAGGGAGAGATTCCAGGCTTCCGTGATCGCGTAATTTCGCCGCCGGCCGCGAAGACTATCTTTGCCTTGCGGCGGTGCCCATTCCGCCTTCGGCCGGTGCCTCGGCTACCCCAACGAACCCCATCCACTGCGGCACCGGCCCATCCTCCCACCTGATCTCGATCGAGCGCCGGAAGCGGATGGCGATGTCCGCCTTGCCCCGGAACCAAAGCGGCGGGCAGCGGTTTACCCCGGCGAAGGGATGATCAGAAATTAGGAAAAGAGCAATGAAAACAGTGCTTCTTGCTGCCCTGGCGCTCTGTGTCGCCGCCCCCGCCGTGGCTTCCGCGGCCGGGGCCGATATCGTCATCGGCACGCATCACAGGCATCATTACCACCACCGCCCGGCGGTCATCATCAATGAGGAAGGCCACCGCCTGCATCACCGCCATCACGGCACGGTCGCCTTCTATGACAATGGCGAACGCGGCTGGCGTCACCGCCATCACCGCCGTGACGACACCGTCGTCGTCACCGGTTCGATCGGCCACCGGCACCACCATCGTCCGGTCGTGGTCGAGGGCGGCTCCGACTACTGAGGTTCCATCGATCGTTGAAAACAAATCCGGTCCGGCTGGCGCGTCATGGCGCATCAGCCGGACCGGATTTTTATGATGCGTCGGGAGGATGCAATCTCCCTACGCTGCGCTTTTCAGCACGCCGGCCTGAACCAGTGCCGCTGCTGGGTTGAGGCTGTCCACCAGCCCGGTCGGGATCAGGATGGTGGCGCCGCGCTCCTTAGTCGTCTCGTAGATGATGTTCATGGCGCGCAACTGGAGCGCCGCCGGATGGTCGGCATAGGTGGTGGCGGCCTCGACGAACTTGGCCGCGACTTCGGCCTCGGCTGAGCCCAGGATGACACGCGCTTCCTTCTCCCGCTCGGCCTGTGCCTGGCGCGACATGGCGTCCTGCAGCGCCACGGGGATGGCGACGTCGCGAATCTCGACCGACATCACGGTGATGCCCCATTGGGCCGTCTTGGCGCCGATGACGTCGCGCAGATGCGCATCGGCGGCTTGGCGGTCGGCAAGCAGCGAGGAGAGCATCGAGGAACCGATCATCTCGCGCAGCGAGGTCTGCGCCACGCGGTCGATCGCCTCGCGGTAGTTGGTGATTTCCAGCGCCGCCTGGCGCGCGTCATGGACGTGCCAGAAGATGACGGCGTCGACATTCACCGGCACGGTATCCCTGGTCAGCGCCTCCTCGGCGTTGAAGGCGGTGGTCTGGATGCGCTGGTCGATGACCGCCACGACATTGTCGAGGACCGGGACGATCATGAACAGGCCGGGACCGCGCACACCCAGCAGATTGCCGGCGCGCAGCACGACGAAGCGCTGCCAGGTGTTGGCCATCTTCAGCGAGGCGGCGATCAGCGCCGCGATGACGAAGAACGGCGCGCCCGCCCATGGCCCGGCAAGCGCGCCGGCGCCGGCGCCGATGAGCGCAAAGACAGCGGTGAGGAAAAGGGTGATCGGATTCATGGATAAAGCTCCTGTGTCGCGGCCGGTGACAGGGTCGCGCGACGCCGCAAAGGGCCTCGCGAGGAGCGTCGGCGGCCCGGGATGGACCGCTTGGCCGGCATTCTGGGATCGATCACGCTTGTCGCGAGGGCAATCATCGCCGGCGGAGATTCATATGGTGCGGGACGAAAGGTTTCGCCATGGGGCTGGTCACCGACGCGCAACCGCATAACAACCGTAAGTGGCCGGCCTCGTCGTGCTGCACACGCAGCTTGTCACCAACGAGCGTGACCTGCTGCGCGCCGCCGTCGCCCAGCCGCCGGACTTCTGCTACGTCAAGAACACGCGCGGCCAGTCCAGGCGGACAAGGCGCTCTACGCTGCCAAGGCAGGCGGACGCGACGCCACGCGGCTGGCTGTGCCAGACGGTGGCTTCCAAGCAATTCCGCTTCCACGGAAGGCGTGAAAAGCGATGGAACGCGCGGGCGCCGGCGCGCGCTCAGGCATCAATCCGCCTCGCCGCCTGAACCCTTGCCGCACGCTGCCAGCACCTTGCCGATTGCGGCGCCTGAGCCTTTCAGCGGAAAGCTTGCCGCGCCATATTTGTCGGCGGAAACCGTCACTTCGCCCTTGCCGCGCAAGAGCGCCAGCAACGGGTCGGCGGGACCGGAGAGCTCGGCGGTGAAGTAATTGTACATCGCCTCGAGCTCGAGCTTTTTGGTCACGCTCTTGCCCCCGGCCTTGAAGGTGAAGGAGCCGCTGATGCCGGGCTCGAGCTGTCCGCCGGCGGCGCCCAGATCATAGCTCAGCACCGGTCTGTCGAAGCAGGCCAGCATCAGATGCGCATCGCCCTTCGGCCCGCCGCAGACCGACGCCGTCATCACGCTGCCGCCCTCGTCTTCTTCCATCTTGGCGGACCAGGCGCAGGAGGCGGCATGGGCGGGCGCTGCGGCCAGCAGGGTGGCCGCGATGGGAGCAGCCATGATGAATTTTGCCAATCCGTTTTGCATGGTCGCCCTCCGAGACATGTGGCGACCATACAGGACTTATGATGGCGTGGCATCCTCGGGAATGCGAAGGAAATGGCGCTTAACACCTTTCCGAAGCGCGGATTGCAGCCTCGACCTTGCCGAGCGCCGGCACCACTGCCTGGAACGCGCTCCGTGCCGCCGATGTCGGGCCGGGCTCGGTCGTCGTGCTGCTCGGCACGGGCGGCGTCTCGATCTTCACGCTGCAGCTCGCCAAGGCGGCCGGGGCCACCGTCATTACTTGGTCCTCGGACGAGAAGCTCGATCGGGCCAAGGCGCTCGGCGCCGATCACCTGATCAACTACCGCGCGACCCGACTGGGACGGCAAGCTGCTGGAGCTGATCGGTCGTCGACAAGGTGTTTTCGCAGAACGAGGCAACCGAGGCCTACATTCACATGGCCGCCGGCGGCCTGCATTTCGCAAGCTGGTGTTCGGGTTGGACTGGTAGCCGACATTGGAGATTGGCGAAAGAGAATGGGCGACTGATCTCCCCCACGAGGGATCCCACGTGGGGGAGATTGGCGGCTTTGCCGCCGGCTCCACAGCCTGGATCCGCTTTCCGCTACGATCGGCAGGGCGCCGCCGATTCGAGCTGACATTTCCGAGTATTCTTGAAATTTTCCGATCGGGTCGATGAAATTCGGGTGAGTTCTTGTCCAGAACAGCAACGGAATTGTCCTGGCATGCATAGATATTTTGCGGCTCTGGACAAGATGTGAACTGGTCCAATACGGTGCCCGTCCAAGTGAAGACGCGCGCGCAGAAAGGCCAGGTTGCTCTTGAAAAAGAACGTCTTCTCGTCGCTCCACCTGCCTGGGCATCTCGACGACCGCGCGCGCTTCGCGCTCTGGCAGGACATCCACGTCGCCGAGATATGGTCGGTCGAATATGCCATCGCGGCCAACCAGCCATTCGCGGCCGAGATCGAAGCCACGCCCGTCGGGCCGGTGGTGCTGGGGCAGATGGCCGGAACCATCCGGCATGCCAGCCGCAAGGCCCGCAACATCGCCGACGACGGCCGCGACGGCTATCTCCTCTTGATCAACCATGGCGACACCAGGCTGAGCGGCGCCCAGGCCGGCCGCGACTACAGCGTGGGCAAGGGCGAAGCCGCGCTGGTATCTGCCTCGGAGGCGCTGGAAATGAGCGGCGGCGACAGCAATGTCTGGGCCAACATCGTCGTTCCGCGCGAGATCCTGGAGAGTGCCTTCGCCCATGTCGAGGACCGGCTGGCACTGACCGTGGCGGCCGACAATGAGGCGCTCGGCATGCTCAGGCGCTATTGCAACTTCCTGGAAGCTGGTCCGGCTCTGGTGTCGCCGGACCTTGTCACCCATGCCACCGAAACGATCGTCGATCTGATCGGCCTGGTAACCGGCGCCAAGGGCGAGCCCGCCGAGCTCGCTGGCATGCGCGGCCTGCGCGCGGCAAGGCTCCAGGCAATCCTCGACAAGATCAGGGACAATTTCGCCGATCCGTCCATCTCGGCCCAGCGCGTTGCCCAGCAGTTGCGGCTCTCGCCCCGCTATGTCCATGACCTCTTGCAGGAAAGCGGGGTGAGCTTCGCCGAGCGCGTTCTCGAATTGCGCTTGCAAAGGGCCCATCGCATGCTTTCCGACAGGCGCAACGACCGTATGCGCATCAGCGAGATCGCGCTGCTGAGCGGCTTCTCAGACGTCTCCTATTTCAACCGCTGCTTCCGCCGCCGCTTCGGCTCGACGCCGAGCAGCGCCAGATAGTTCGCCGGCCAGGGCTAGCGCGTAGCAATGCTGATCTCTGTTTGCGCGAACAGGTAGGAACCCGGCCTCGCGCCGGGTTTCTTGCTTGTGCCGGAAACGAAAAAACGCCGGCCGACGTGAGCCGGGGAGGCGCCAATGCCGCGGTCGCCGGGAGTGAGCGCGCGCCTGTCGGCTGATGCCGAACTGCCACACTGGCCGGACATGCGCGGCAGCGCTTTCCGGGACAATTCCAGTGCGGTGCAGCCCAAGACGCGGGCTGCGAACAATGCAACATCGGGGCTCTTGACGTTAACTGGATCCCGCTGAGCATTTCGGCAGCGGGGTAGCGCAACACCCTGGGGGCAGCAAACAACAATGAAAACGATTCTTCTCGCTACGGCCGTTATTCTCGCATCTGTCGGCATGGCGCCCGCGGCGGACATCAATGAAACCTTGCCCATTGCCGCCGATTACCACTGGTCCGGGCTCTATGCCGGCGTTCACTTCGGTTACGCTGCCGGAAAATCCAATCTCTTCATCTCTGGCGGTGGTATTGGGGGCACCGATATTAACCCTCCTGTCGATCCGGACGGTTTCATTGGCGGCATCCATATCGGCTTCAATCAGGAGATGGAGAACCGCTTCGTGCTCGGTGTTGAGGCGGACATCGCGTACAGTAACGTCGAAGGACTGACGACCCTTGCCAATGGCGGCAGCACTATTCTTAAGAGCGAGCTCCAGTGGTCGGGGTCGGCGCGGCTGCGCGCCGGCTATGCGTTCGATCGGACGTTGCCTTACATCACTGCGGGCGTGGCCGCGGCCAAGTATGAAATTACCGGCATCACCGGCACCTCCAGTGGTGACATACCGCTCCACGACGACACCCATGTTGGCTGGACGGTTGGAGCCGGCGTCGAGCACGCCTTCACCGATAAATGGATCGCTCGGGTCGAGTACCGCTACTCCGATTTCGGCAGCAAGGCTCTCTCGATCGCATCCGGTCTTCCCACGGCGACGAGCGTCGATCTCAAGACGCACGATCTGCGGGTCGGCCTCAGCTACAAGTTCTGATCCGACAGACCGCACGAAACCCTGGCCTCGCACCGGGGTTTGCTTGTGGCGGGGGGAAAGGCGACAGGAATGAGCAGGCCGGTCGGCTGGTGGCCGGATGGCCACACTGGCGCGTCAAGTGCGGCAGCGCTTTCCAGGACAATTCCGCTGCGGTCCAGCCCAAGACGCCGGACGGCGAACAATGCAAGACCGAGCCCGGCATTCGTCCGGACCGCAGGACGCATATTCGAATTCGGGGGCTCCTAATGCATCGCTTTTCAATCATCGCTGCGTCGCTGGTCGCCACGACGTTCGCGTACGCCGCCGACGCACCGCAGCCGCTGGCCGGAGAGACGGTGGTGACGCCGCATATTTCCGGCTACGGCGAGATCTACCTGGGCGGGCTTCGCTTTACCAGCATCGGCGACACCGTGCACGCCGCAGGGGGCGCCGCCCGCGTCAACATTCCGTTCGCCCAGCGCTGGAACTTCCAGGGCGACCTCACCTATGACCGGATCTGGGACGACGATTTCGCTCATTGGGGCGGCGTTGGCGGCGCGATCCACGGATACTACCGGGACCCCGACAGATTTGCCGCCGGTGTGTTCGCGACTTATACGTCGGTGGACTTTGGCGATTTCGACGGGAAGGCGAGTTCCTGGGCGGTCGGTCCGGAAGCCCAGATCTACTTTGGCAATCTTACCCTTTACGGCCAGGCGGCCTTTGGCCGGGCAAACGAGGATTCCCTCAACTCCGACCAATGGAACGTCCGCGCCGTCGCACGCTACTTCGTCCAGGATAACCTTCGCCTGGATGCGGAACTCAGCTTCAGCAGAACGGACCAGGGGGTGAACCTGGACGTATCCGGCGGCGCTCTCCAGGCCATGTACCGGTTCAACGACACACCGTGGTCAGTGTTCGCGCGCTATCAATTGGAGCAGATGAAGATCGGTTCAACCGACCTCGGCGAGACCCACAAATACCTGGTGGGCCTGCGCGCCTCCTTCGGCAGCAAGTCGCTGTTGGAGGAGGATCGCAACGGCGCGGCCATGGACACCTACCGGCCCAACGAGGTGAAGAATTTGAGCGTGAAATGATCGGTGCCGCCTACATCGCGTGGGGTGCTGTTCCGCTGTCTTCCGGCGACAAGCACCCTCACCGGACCGGCTGAAACAGCTCCGCCAGATTGCCGGACGGATCGATCAGCAATATCTGCGATCCGCCTGGACCCGGGACGATTTCATTGCGGAAGCTGAGACTCGCCGCCCGCAACCGGTCAACCTCCTCCGCAAGATCCTCGACGATCAGATAGATGCGGTTCCAGCCTCCAGGGCCTGGCCGCTTGCCGTCGGGCATTGGCCGGCCCGCCGAACTGGTCGGACTGTTGTTGCGGGTTCTGTCATCGCCCCAGCTGTTTCGTTGCCAAAGCAGGTTTCTTCGATCTGGTGGAAGGGCCGACCGCGAGGTCGTCGGGATTTGGCGAAAGCGACGGAGCCGTAGCCTCTACCTTGAGCGGAAAATTACTCGATCAATTTCTCCAGCGTGATCGGCAAATCCCTTATCCTCTTGCCCGTCGCATGGAACACTGCGTTGGCAATCGCCGGCGCGATGCCGACGATTGCCAGTTCGCCCACGCCCTTGCCCCCAAGGGCGGAGGAGTGCGGGTCGGGGATGCCGACCGAGATCGTCTGGATGTCGGGGATATCGGCGTTGGTCGGCAGCATGTAGTCGGCGAAATTGCCGTTGACGATGCGGCCGTGGCGGCGGTCGACGATGCCTTCTTCGAGCAGCGCCTGGCCGATGCCCATGATGATGCCGCCCTTCCACTGGCTCTCCGCCAGCTTGGGGTTGTAGAGCCGGCCTGAATCCAGCGCCGACACCACGCGCGACACGCGCACCGTGCCGAAATCCTCGTCGACGCGCACCTCGACGAAATGCGCGCACCAGGAATGGCGCGAATAGTCGCCTTCTGTGTGCGGGATCGACATGGCTATCGTGGTGTAGTTCTTGTAGCGCTCTTCCGGCGTCGTGCTGGCCGGCAGCGTGTCGCCCTTGGCTTCGATCTGGTCGCGGCCGATCGCCACCATGAACTCGGCGATCGACAGCTCCGGCCCTTCGCCACGCGGCGAGGCGATGCGGCCGTCCTTTACCAACAGCGTATTTGCCTGCAGCTTCTGGAAGGGCGAGCGCGGGTCGGAAAGCGCCAGGCCGATCAGCTCGTCCAGCGCCTGGCCGGCCGCCTTGTAGACGGCGCCGGTCATCACGCCGGCCAGCCGCGAGCCGCCGGTGACGCCGGCGCGGGCGAAATGCGAGTCGCCGAGCTTCACCGACACATGCTCCACCGGCACGCCGAGCGTTTCGGCCGCCGTCTGCGCCAGGATCGTGTAAGTGCCCTGGCCCATGTCGATGGAGGAGCTTTCGACCTCGACCGAACCGTCGGCCATGAGCTTCACCACCGCCTCGCCATGTGCGCGCCGCACCGGATAGGTGCCGGCCGCCATGCCCCAGCCGATGAACTGGCGGCCGTCGCGCATCGAGCGTGGCTGAGGCGAGCGCTTGGCCCAGCCGAAGGCTTCGGCGCCGGCGGCAAACGCCTCGCGCAAGTGGCGTGTCGACCATGCCTTCTTCGCATGCGGATCCTGTTCGGCATAGTTGATCAGCCGCATCTCCAGCGGATCGATCCCGAGTTCATGGGCGAGCTCGTCGATGGCGCATTCGATGCCGAAGGCGCTCGGGTTCTCGCCCGGCGCACGTTTTGCTCCCGGCACCACCGTGTTGACCCGCACGACATTCTGCTTTGAGGAGAAGTTGGGCGTGGCATACATGATCGAGGTGACCGAGCCGAGCGGCTCGACCCACATGCCGTCGACGGCCGTCTCGTTGACGCCGCGATGCACGATCGACTGGATCCTGCCGTCTCTGTCGGCGCCGATGGCAACGGTCTGCCGCGTCGCGGCGCGGCCGCCATAGGACGTGAAATTCTGCGGACGGTTGAGCACCAGCTTCACCGGACGTCCGAGCATCCTGGCGGCAGCCGCCGCGACCGCGCTGTGCGCCAGCGCCAGCGCCTTGGAGCCGAAGCCGCCGCCGATATAGGGCGAGACCAGCCGCACATTCTCGAACGGCACGCCGAACCACTCGGCATAGGTGCGCGCCATGCCGTCGAGCCACTGGCTCGGCTCCCAGATGGTCAGCTCCTCGCCCTCCCACCGCGCGATCAACCCATGCGGCTCCATCGCTGCCTGGAATTCGCGCGGCGTGTTGTAGGCCGCGCAGATGCGCACGGGCGCTGCGGCGAACGCCGCCTGCGCGTCGCCCCATTCCTTGGTCATGGCGTCAATCGGGATGCCGTCGCCGGCCCTGCCGTCGCTCAGGTCGACGATGGCCGGGCTCTCGTCATACCAGACCTTGACGAGTGCGGCCGCCGCCACCGCCTGCTCGAAAGTCTCGGCCACCACGGCCGCGACATGCTGGCCGGAAAAGGTGACCTCGCGCACGAGCGGCGCGTAGGTCGGCTGCGACGCCGGGTTGCCGAGCCAGTCCGACGCGCCCTTCAGCTCCATGATGGTGTCGGGCGTCAGCACGGCGAGCACGCCGGGCGCGGTTTCGGCCGCGCGCGTGTCGATCGCGGTCACCTTGCCTGCGGCTATCGTCGCGCCGACCAGCACCGCATGCGTCAGCCCCTCAAGCTGCTGCTCGAAGGCGTATTTCGCTGCGCCCGTGATCTTGGCCGGGCCGTCGACGCGCGACAGGCGCCCGCCGACCGCTTCGAGGCGCGCGCTGTCGGACGCGGCGTGTTTCATGTCATGAACGGTCATGCCGTCTCTCCCAATTTGAGGATGGCGCGGGCGATCACGCGCGGCGCCAAGGCGATCTTGTAGTGGTTGGCGCCATGGTCGACGGCGCCCTCCATGGCGAGCACGCTCGCCTCGCGGACCGTGGCTTCGTCGAGCGCCTTGCCCTTCAGCGCCTCCTCGACGGCGCGCACGCGCCACGGCTTGGTGGCGACGCCGCCGAGCGCGACGCGGATGTCGCGGACGGTGCGGCCGTCGCCTTCGAGCTCCAGCCCTACTGCTGCGCTGGCTGCGGCGAATTCATAGGACTGGCGGTCGCGCACCTTGATGTAGGTCGAGCGCCTGGCCGCGGCCGAGCCGGGGATTTCGATGGCCGTGATGACCTCGCCGGGGCGGATGTCGTGCTCCTGTTCGGCGGTTGCGCCGGGGGCGAGGAAGAAGTCCTCGACTTTGAGCTTGCGTTCGCCAAGATCGACCTCGGCGTCGAAGGCGACGAGCGCCACCGCCAGATCGCCCGGATAGGTGGCGATGCAGGCTTCGCTCGCGCCGAGCACCGCATGGCCGCGCGTCACCCCGCCGATCGCCGAGCAGCCGCTGCCCGGCGCGCGCTTGTTGCAGGCCGGGAAGTTTTGCGGATCGCGGAAATAGGGGCAGCGCGTGCGCTGCATCAGGTTCCCGCCGATGGTCGCCATGTTGCGCAGCTGCGCCGAGGCCGCCTGCCAGAGCGCTTCCGACACGGCCGGGAAAAGGCTTTTCACCTCGGCATTGTCGGCGACATGGCTCATCTTCGCCAGCGTGCCGATCACCGCGCGCTCGGCGGTGACATCGATGGCGTTGAGCCCTTCGATATGGCTGATGTCGATGACGGTCGAAGGTTCGGCGACGCCGCATTTGGCGAGGTCGATGAGCGTCGTGCCGCCGGCAAGCAGCATGGCGCCGGGAAGGGCGGCGGCGTTGCGCGCGGCTTCCACGCTGTCAGCGCGGAGGTAGGAAAAATCTCTCATGAGCGCAGCTCCTGTGCGGCCTGGCGGACGGCGGCGACGATGTTCGGGTAGGCGCCGCAGCGGCAAAGATTGCCCGCCATGTATTCGCGGATCTCTTCGTCGGAGCCGGCATGGCCCTCGCGGATGCAGGCCACCGCCGACATGATCTGCCCCGGCGTGCAGTAGCCGCACTGGAAGGCGTCCTGCTCGAGGAAGGCGGCCTGCACGGCGTGCAGCGTGCCGTCCTCGTCGGCGAGCCCTTCGATGGTGGTGATCGAGCGGCCCTCGACCTGGGCCGCCAAGGTCAGGCAGGCAAGCACGCGCTCGCCGTCGACATGGACGGTGCAGGCGCCGCACTGGCCCTGGTCGCAGCCCTTCTTGGTGCCGCTGAGATGCAGCCGGTCGCGCAGCGCGTCGAGCAGCGTCACGCGCGGCTCGACGTCGAGCGCATGGTCGCGGCCGTTGATGGTGAGGTTGAGGGAAAGCGTGGTGGGACTGGCCTTGCCGTTCAAGACGTGGCCGTCTTCGGGAGGATCGATGATTGTCTGGCTGGTCATAGGGCGTCGGGCTCCGATTGCTGGACGCTAGGCGGATGGAAATGGGGCTTGGGAGGAGAGGGGCAAGGGTAACGGCAGCCTGGGGACGCGACCTTCGCGGTCGTCATCCTCGGGCTTGACCCAAGGATCCATGCCGTGACGTTTGCCGAGAAACGCGGCAGGCCAGAATTCTGCACCGGAGCCGCTCGCAGGGTATGGCATGGATCCCAGAGGCTGCGCCGCGTCGCTTCGCTCCTTGCTTCGCCCCAGGATGACGAACTCACGAGCGGATTCGCCAACCACAGGCGTCGCAGAACGCGCGCGGCTCCAGCGGGCAGGGAAAGCTTTCCGTCCTTCTCTACGTGACATACCGCTTCCCCTGGTTATATGATAAAGCCACTCCACTAAAACGGAGGTGCCTCCGTTTATTTAACTGGGGTCTGGCCAGTCATGGTTCAACCCCCCATATTGCGTTGGTGGAGAAAAAAGTGCCCGACCGGGAAATGACCGCTGAAGCGACGCGCGACGCGCAGGCGCCAAAGCCGCTACGCGCCGATGCGCAACGCAACCGCGACAGACTGGTCGAGGTGGCGGCGCAGACTTTCGCGAGCGACGGCGTCGATGCCTCGCTGGAGGAGATCGCCAAGCGGGCGGGGGTCGGCATCGGCACGCTCTACCGCCATTTCCCGACGCGCGAGCATCTGGTCGAGGTGGTCTACCGCCGCGAGGTGGAAGGGCTCTGCCAGGCGGCTGACGAACTGGCGCGCGAGCATCCGGCCGATGTCGCGCTGGAGCTCTGGATGCAGCGCTTCGTCGACTACATCGCCACCAAGCGTGGCCTCGCCACCAGCCTGCGCCTATTGCTCACCACCAACTCGACGCTGTTCTCCGACACGTCCGGCCGCGTCTCCGGCGCCATGCGAGGCCTGATCGAGGCCGCCGCCGCCTCGGGGAAAATCCGCGCCGACGTCGACGCTTCCGATGTGATGCACGCGCTGGGCGGCATCTACTCAGCGCCGAACACGCCGGACTGGCGAGAACGGTCGGGGCGGCTGGTGAAGCTTTTGATGGATGGGTTGCGGTTCGGGGCGAGGGGCTGAGGCGCCGCAACTGCCGGCGGCGCCAGCTCCACCCCGACTGGCATTCCCCAACCCACGGCCTACATAGTCGGCATCACCCTCCCTCCCAAAAGGATTCCCCATGCCCGAACAGCTCACATTGAACGACGGCGCCGCCATCCCCCAAATCGGGCTCGGTGTGTGGCAGGTCGATCCCGACATCACCGCCAAGGTCGTTCGCTGGGGCGTCGGGGCCGGCTACCGGCTGATCGACACCGCCGAGGGTTATCGCAACGAGGAAGGCGTCGGCGAGGCGATCCGCGCCGCCGGCGTGCCGCGATCCGAACTCTTCATCACCTCCAAGCTCCGCAACGGCGCGCATCAGCGTGACGCAGCGCTGCGCGCCTTCGACGATACGATGCAAAAGCTCGGCATCGACAAGATCGACCTCTTCCTCATCCACTGGCCGGTGCCCAGCCAGAACAAATATGTCGAGGCCTGGAAGACGCTGGTCGAGCTGCAGAAGGCCGGCCGGATAAAATCGGTCGGCGTGTCGAACTTCAATCAGGACCACCTGGAGCGCATCATCGGCGAGACCGGCGTGACGCCGGTCGTCAACCAGATCGAACTGCACCCGCGCTTCCAGCAGCGCGACAAGCGTAAGTTCCACGAGAAGCACAACATCCATATCGAGAGCTGGAGCCCGCTGGGCAGCGGCCGGTTGCTTTCCGACCCGACGCTGGAGAAGCTGGCGAAGAAGCACGGCAAGTCGGCGGCGCAGGTCATTATCCGCTGGCATTTGCAGGAAGGGCTGATCGTCATCCCGAAGTCGATCCACCAGGAGCGTATTGCCGGCAATTTCGACGTCTTCGGTTTCGAGTTGGACGCGGACGACATGCAGACCGTTCACGGTCTGGATTCGGCCGACGGCCGGACGGGACCCGATCCAGCCACGGCGGCGTTCTTGTTCTGAGACGCTGCGCCCCTATTGGTGCGGCGTCGGAACCTCCAATCTTCCCACTGATGGGGAAATGAGCAGTTCTGCCGACGACATGCTGCCGTCATCCGGTGAGCGCAGAAATGGTCTTTCGGGACGTCAATCCGGTGACGAAGCTTCGTATCTCGTCAACCAGGCGGTCGCAATCTTCACCCCAGATCACGTGGTCTCTGCCGGCCAGCTCGACGTACCTGGCGCCTTGGATGTGGGTTGCCAAATAACGGCCTTCCTCTGGGCGTACCCAACGGTCGTCCGTCCTCTGCACGACCAGCGTCGGGACTAGGATCGCCGGCAGGATGTCGCGGACGTCGACTTCGGTACCCCAGCGCCAGAGCGCGATTGCATCGGCGGGCGAGGCCGAATTCCGGAGATAGGCGGCGAACCATTCGCGTTCGACCATGTTTTCGGTCAGGCTCGGTGCTGCGTTGCTCATGTCGGCGGGCTTGCCCCATTGCCGCTCTACGGCCGCTACATCATCGTCCACCTGCGCTACAGTTCTTGCCCAGGGATACTCTTTTGACCAAGTGCCCTTGGCGTAGGTTCCGTTGAGCACCAGCGCGGACGTACGCTCGGGATAGGTGGTGGCGAAAAGCATGCACATCGGACCGCCCTCCGAGCTGCCGAATAACACCGCTCGCGTGGAGCCGACTGCGTCCAGTACCGCACGCACATCCTCCATGCGCTCTTCCAGCGTCGGCAGGCCGACATTGCGGTCGGATAGACCGGTGCCGCGTTTGTCGAATCGGATCAGGCGTGAAAAGGTGCCGAGCCGCTTGAGCACATGCGCGAAGCGCGGCGAGCCCCAGGCAAGGTCGAGATTGGAGACCCAGCCGGGCACGTATATGAGGTCAACCGGCCCTTCGCCGGTCACCTGATAGGCAATGTTGATTCCTGCCGATTTGACGTAATGGGTGGCCGGTGGCATCGGCTCGCCGCCGGAAAGGCTCCCACCGGCATTTGCCCCCGAACCGGCCGCCGGCTCGGCGGCCGCAACTGGACGCTTCGGGTAGGGCGATGAACTCATCCGGCGTGTCCGCAGAGCCTCGTACAGCTGGCGCGTTTCCAGTTCTGGCGGCAGTCCGAGATCTCTCTCCAGCGCCTCACGGCAGAGCTCATACTGTTTGAGAGCAAGGTTGATGCGGCCCTGCGCGGCATAGGCTCTCATCAATGCCCGGTGGATATCTTCGCGCAGAGGCTCCATTGCGAGCAGTCGCGCAGCCGTGCGGGCACAGGATGAAAGGTCGTTCGACGCGCTGTAATGCGCCACCAGCCTGTCCAGCGCTGCAACCGCGATCGTTCTCAGGCGCTCGCGTTCAACTCGAAGCCAGTCCTCGAACGGCTCCTCTTTCAAGCCAAGACCGTCGAGCAGCTCGCCGCGGTAGACGGCGAGTGCCTGCTCGAGGTGTTCGGGCGACGATCCTGTCGCAAGCGTCTCGAACCGGGCGACATCGAAGTCGATCTCATCGAGATACAGGGCGACACTGGCGCCGTCCGTCACAAACCGTCCGCTGCCGCACTTGTGCATGGCCTTTCGGATGGCCGAAACGGCTTGCCTGAGGCTCATCCGGGCCTGGGTTTCGCCATTCAAGCTCCAGAGCAGGGCGGCCAGCTTCTCGCGCGATTGTGCCTGTCCGGCTTGCAGGGCGAGATAGGCCATCATCGCCCGTGCCTTACGGCTCAAGGTTGGAGCAGCCGCGCCAGTACCGGCGAGAGCAAATCCGCCCAGAAGATAAAGATGAGGCCCTATCATTGGGTTCGGCCCCGGCCACGGTTATGGCAATTCTTTCGATTCGCCCCTGCTAATTCAACCGCTATCTGTCCCAAGCGGTCTTTTTCACGTTTCGATCACGCTGCCTTCTCCAGCTTTATCACGGTCGCGCCAGAGAGTTGGCCGAACCTGAAACGTGGGAGAACCTCAATGCTGCCATTCAGCCCGACCGACTGGCCCTTCCGGCAAGATGACGGTTTCTACCGGCCCCAAGGCAACCCACCCGCAATCTTTCGTCACGACATCGCCCAGGCGCGGTACTTGGAGCGGCAGCTAGCTCAACGGTTTCCCGGCGCTCCCAGAATAAGTCTGCCAATGCTTGTGAGCCGGCTTCTTGCCTTGGCGGCGTCGGCCCGCGCAGCGCTCTCTCGCCGGCGTGCCGGGCGAGGACCCGCCTCGTTTCGGCTTTGAAAGCCTGCCTTCCGATCCACGGCGGGCTTCACCCTAAATCCCGTCTCCGTCCACCAGCGGCACGTCCTCGCCCTCCCATGGGCTCGGCATCGACCCGCGTCCGGCGGTCGGCAGCGGCATCCAGCATCTGAGTTCCGGCTCGGCATATTCGACGACGCGGCCGGGCGAGGAGTCGGACGCCCGCCAACCTTCCTCGCCGAACTGGTCGGCGCGCGACCAGTAGGCCATGTCGACCTCGGCCGGTCCTTGCTCCGAGGAGCGCACCGTCACCAGGATGCGGCTGCCGTCCCGCGGCGCGCTCGCCATGTTGCGCCACTGTTCGGTCTCGTCCATGCGATCTCCTCCTGCTGAACCAATTCCAGAAAACCGGCCGTTGCAATAGTCGCTGCCCGCCGGGAAGGGGTCAACCCGAACTTGGAGCGCGACAGACTTTTCATTCACAACTAATATGTCATTGGCCGCAATCGGACAGACGACGATGGATGAAGGATTGCTGTCTCCAGTGACCCGGCTCGGGCCGGTCCATCTCAGGGTGACCGACATGCCGGCGGCCTTGAATGTCTGGCGCGACGCGCTCGGGTTGGCGCTGCTTGGCCAGGACGCCACCATGGCGAAGCTTGGCGCCGGCGGCCGGACGCTGATTGTGCTCCATGCCGGCGCGGAGGCACCGCTGCCGCAGAAGTCGCGCGATCTCTTTCACGTCGCCATCCATATCACCAGCCGCCGCGATCTCGCGCATACAGCCGCCCGCCTCAAGGCATCTGGCTTACGGTCCAGCGCCCAGGATCACCTGATTTCGGAATCCCTCTATGTCTCCGATCCCTCCGGCAACGGCATCGAGATCTGCTTCGACACGCCGGAGCGCTTGCTGCGCCGCGAAATGTCGCCCAACGGCCGCGTGACGCTGATTGCCACCGACGGCAGCGCGCATTCGGGGCTCGAGCCGCTGGACGTGTCGGGCCTGCTGCGCGACCTCGGCAACTCCGGCCATATCGAGCCGAGGATGGCGCAGGATGCCTTTATCGGCCACATCCATTTGCGCGCCCGCGCGCCCGAGATGCTGATGAAATTCTATCTCGGCGTGCTCGGCTTCCGGCCGCATATCCAGTCCCGGACCTTCGGCATGTTCGACTGCGGCACGGAGCGCCGCGCCCATATGGTGGCCTTCAACATCTGGGCGCGCGACGAGCTGCGCGAGCCGCCGCCGGGTGCAGCCGGCCTCGACCATTTCACCATCGAGCTTGGCTCGGCGCAGGAGCTCGCCGCCGTGGAGCGCAGGCTCGAAGCGGCCGACATACCGGTGAAAAGGGACGGTCGCGTTATCTCGACCGCCGATCCGGAAGGCAACCGCCTGCGGCTCGTGGTCCAGGGAGATTGATCGTAGCCGCTGGAAGACGTGGAGAAGTGGAGGAGGGGAAATGTCGCTCAAGGTGATTGGAACCGGCTTTGGCCGGACCGGGACGGATTCGATGCGCGAGGCGCTTACCATGCTGGGTTTCGGCCCTTGCCATCATATGTCGGAGGTGATGGCGCATGAGGAGCAGAAGGCGCTCTGGCGGGCGCTGGCCAAGGGCGCCGCGCCCGACTGGGATAGGCTCTTTGCCGGTTATAAATCCTGCGTCGACTGGCCCTCGGCGCATTACTGGCGCGAGCTGATCGAAATCTATCCCCAGGCGCGCGTCATCCTAACCTGGCGCTCGCCCGAAAGCTGGTGGGAGAGTTTCGAAAAGACGCTGCTGCCCGCCATCGCCGGCAGCACGGACCAGGACTCGCTCGGCGTCTCGCTCGTTTCGAAACAGATTTTTGACGGCCGCCCGCATGATCGCGCCCACGCGATCGCGATCTATCGGGACAATGTCGAGGCGGTGCTGAACACCGTGCCGGCCGAACGTCTGCTGGTCCACAAGCTCGGCGACGGCTGGGTGCCGCTTTGCGCCCATCTAGGCATTCCCGTGCCGGACGAACCCTATCCCAGCCGCAACTCGACCCAGGAGTTTCGGACGGCGCTGTCGCTGAATTAGACGAGTTCGGGTCGATGAATACAGGCATCCGAACTTTCCGGTCGCTCATCGCATCCTGTCCCTTGTGATATGATCAGGAAAGGGGATCAGGCCATGGGGCAAGCCAGTTTTGATCGCGGTCGAGGCCAGCCCGATGCGGCGCTGGTGATGGCTGCGCGCTTCGGCGAGGCGAACGGTTTCGGCCTGTTGTTCGAGCGCTACCGTCCGCAACTCCATGCCATGGCCCTGTCGATGCTGGGCTACACCGGCGATGCCGAGGACGCGGTCCACGACACGTTCCTCACCGCGCTCGTCCGGCTGGACGGCCTTCGCGATCCCGCCGCCGTCGGCGGCTGGCTGCATTCGATTCTCAGGAACCATTGCCTGATGGCGCTGCGACGGCGCCGGCCCTGTGCCGGACCCGCCGAAACCGAGCGCGCATTCCGCGAGCTTGCCGACGAGGAACGCATCGAGAGCCGCATCGAAAGCCGCGACCTGCGCGACTGGGTGTGGGCTGCGCTGGCGCATCTGCCGGAAATGCAACGCGCTACCGTGATGCTGCGCTATTTCGGCAGCTCGCCGGGCTACGAGGAGATATCGACCGTTCTGGGCGTGCCGGTGGGCACCGTGCGCAGCCGGCTGGCTGACGCCAAGATCAGGCTTTCGGAGCTGTTGCTTGCATCGGCCGGCCTGCCCGACAGGGAGCATCAGAAGCTGGTGGCGGAGCGGCTGGCTTTCTACACCGAGGAATACCGCTCGCTGCAGCGCGGCGGCAAGGAGCGTGTGCTTTCCCACTATGCCGAGGAGCTCGACATCGCCTTCGCCGGCGGGCCGCGCGGCATTGGGCGCCATCTGTTTGGCGAGGCCATCGACGAGGATGTCGGCGCCGGGGTTCGCCATGAGCCGGTGCGGGCGCTGGTCAGCGCCAACGTCACTGTGCTCGAGGGCGATTTCGTCAACCCACCCGAGAACCCGTTCCATTGCCCGCCAAGCTTCGCCATCGTTTTGATCCACGGCGAGCGCCAGGTGCGCATGATGCGCGTCCACACCTGCGAACGGCCGCCGCGCCTCGAGGAATGACATCTTCGTGAAGTTCGCCGGCCCAGCGAACTTTTCGATCCGCCCCATCATCCTGTCTAGGTCACGCGGCCGATTGCCGGCGCGTCAACCACAGCAAGGAGGAATTCCGATGTTTGCCTTTCTCGCAGTCAGATTGAGCCGCGCCGTCGTTCTGGGCTCGCTTGCCATGCTCGCGACGCCGTTGCTTGCCAATGCCGACGATTACGATGCGACGCTGAAGGACATCCAGTCGACGATGGGCGGCGTGCCGAGCTTCATCAAACAGTTTCCCAAGGCCGGTCTGCCCGGCGCATGGGCCGAGGTCAAGGCCATCGAGCTCAGCGACAAGACGGCGCTGCCGCCGAAGGTCAAGTCGCTGATCTCGCTGGCGGTCGCGGCGCAGATTCCCTGCAGCTACTGCATCTGGTCGGACACGCAGGACGCCAAGCGCGCCGGCGCCACCGACGAGGAGATCCAGGAAGCCGTCGCCATGGCGGCTCTGACCCGCCACTGGAGCACCATCTTCAACGGCATGCAGGTCGACTTCGAGCAGTTCAAGAAGGAGATGGGCGGGCAGTGAGACGGTAAGGGGTTGAGGGACTGGGGCAGCAGGGAAATCTGCAGGCTATCGCTTCCTGCTGCCTTACTCCCCCAAACACAGGGAGAACATGCACATGACCGCCACTCTTGCCACCGACACCACCTTCCTGACCGCCACCCAACTGGCGGCGGCGATCCGCGAGCGGAGTGTGAGCGCAAGCGAGGCGATGGAGGCGCAGCTGGAGCGGATCGCCGCCGTCAATCCGCTCCTCAATGCCATTATCACCCTCGACGAGAAGGCCGCGCGCGACGGCGCCAGGGCAGCCGACGAAGCCATTGCGCGCGGCAAGGCCGTCGGGCCGCTGCACGGCGTGCCGATTACGCTAAAGGACGGCCACGCCACCGCCGGCATGCGCACCACGATCGGCCTGAGGGCCTGGACCGACCATGTACCGACGGTTGACAGCACCATTGCCGCGCGCCTGCGCAAGGCCGGCGCCATCATCATCGGCAAGACTAATGTGCCGCCGAGACTGCGCGACCTGCAGACCGTTAACCCGATCTTCGGCCGCACGGGCAACCCCTGGGATGTCACGTGCACGCCGGGTGGTTCCAGTGGCGGCGCGGCGGCAGCGGTAGCCGCGGGGCTCGCTCCGCTGGAGATCGGCAGCGACGCCGGCGGCTCGATCCGCGTACCGGCGCATCTGTGCGGCGTCTATGGCTTCAAGCCGACGCAGGCAACTGTGCCGATCACCGGCAGCTATGCAGATCCCCCCGACATACCGCGCAGCTTCCGATTGCTGTTCGACATAGGGCCCCTTGCACGTGGCGTCGACGACCTCATCCTTGCCCACCGCGTTATCGCCGGCGCCGACGGCCTCGACACCGAAGTGCCGCCGGTGGCGACGGACGAGGAGCCGGAGCCGCCGCTCGACCGGCTGCGCATAGCCTTCGCGCCGGAATTCCCCGGCGTGCCGACCGCTCGCGATATCGCCGATGCGATTGCCGGTCTTGCCAGCGCGATCGACGCCAGCGGCGCACGGGTCGGTCAGGCCCTGCCGTCACATGATTTCGCCGCCGAGCGGGCGCTGTTTTCGGACTTCATCACCTGGTATTCGCAGGCCTTCCAGCCGCCGCTGGAAAACTCCCCCACGCTGTCGACCTATCTCGAGGCGCTCAATCAGAGGGACGAATTCATCTACGCATGGGAGCGCTTGTTCGGCGATTGGGACGTGCTCGTCTGTCCGGCGATGATGTGCACTGCTTTTCGCCACCGGGAGATGGGAATGCCGATTCCGGTCGATGGTGTCGAGACGCCCTATTGGAGCGCGCTCAGCCACGCCTGTCGCTTCAACCTGACAGGTCATCCGGCCGTCGTCATTCCGATCGGCCTCGACCGAGAAGGCCTGCCGATCGGCGCCCAGCTCGTCGGCCGCCGCCATTCGGACATGAAGCTGCTGGCGGCCGCCAAGGCGCTGTCGCGCCTGACCGACGGCTTTGTCAGGCCGCCGGGATTGTGATCGCGCGGCACGCTCCAGCAAGCATGGCTGAAGTCCTTGGCGCCGCTGTTTCACACATGCACGTCGCCGAAGGACAGCTCGCCGTCATCGGCGCGGACCAGGAATGCGGCGGCAAGCAGCGCGAGATAGCAGGCGGCCACCCCGCACACGACGACGACGCCAGGGATGGGGCCCAGTGTCGCTACCCGGAACGTGTCGACGAGCGAGGCACCGAAGCCGATCGGAGAGCCTTCGCGCGACAGGCTCGGCGTGGTGATCTTCAGGATCCAGGCAAGCAGCAGGATCGTGTACATGAAGATGTAGTTGCGGCGCAGCCGGCGGATCAGCGCCGCGCGCTGCGAGATCAGGAAACGCGGCGAGCGCAGGCCTTCGCCGAGGATGGCCAGCCAGTTGGAGGCATAGTCGGGCTGCGGCGAAAAGATCTGCGCGAAGTAATAGCGCTCGAACTGCCGCACGCGGGCGCGGTAGACGTCGAAGAAGCGGTAGCGCCGCGCCTCGATCCACAAAAGCAGCGTGATCAAAAGCATGGCGAACAAAAGCACGCCGTGATGCGCGGAGGGCGTCGACAGCGACACCGACAGCATCGCCGCCACCACGGTGATCGCCCAGTTGCTGGTGCGGTCGAGCCGGTCGCGCCAGCCGGCCATGCGCGCGATCTCGGCGCGATGGAAATGCGACAGCGTCGTGGTGAATTCGGGAGAACTAAGCTTCAGCGCCAGCGTATCGGAAGCGCGCGGCGGCGCGGCCGCTTCGGTTGATTTTGCTGGCGCGGCCGCTTCTGTCGGCCAAGCCGCGTCGGTTGGTTTTGCGGCCCTTGTCTGGGACATCCCTCTGCCATGCGCCTCCCGCCGCCATGGCCGGCCGCCCCGAGATCGGCCGGCCACACCCAATCCTCATAACGTGCGGCCGGCCAGAATGTTCCCGCCTTTTCAGGCGGATAAGTCAGATGCAAGCGGGGGAAGACCACCATTCGCGCGCCGCGGAAAGGGCAGCACATCGGCTACCGGCCTGGCATGCTGGGCTGCCGCCACCGCCTCGATCACAAGGTCGAGCGCCGCAAGCGCCGCGCGGCTCGTTTCATCGTCGCCACGCAGGTAATGGCAGGCCCGGTCGAGGTGCAGGTGGGCGGCGGCAAAGTCGCTTTTCATTAGCTTCTCCTTATTGCCCGCCACGGCGCGACCATCGCCGAGTCGCTTTACGGGGAAGCAAAGATCGGCGGCGGCATTTGAATAGAATTGTAAGGGATGCGGCGCTGGAACTGCTGATCGCCCCCTTGTGGGCGAGATTGGCAGCTTCGACGCCCTGCAACCGAAGCACCGGCCAAACCGTTATGACGCGAAATCGAGGGGAGACAGCTTGTCCAAAATACTCAATCGGCGTTGGTCGATCGCGCTTGGTGCTGCGGCGCTCGCCCTGATCCCCGCCGTCGCCTTCGCCGCCGAGAAGACAGGCATGTCCTCGGAAGGCATTTTCGTCGCCGAGCTGATCCTGCTGCTTGTCGTCGGCCGGGGCATCGGCGAGGTGCTGGAAATACTGGGCCAGCCGGCGGTGATGGGACAGCTGATCGGTGGCATCCTGCTCGGGCCCTCGCTGCTCGGCTGGGCCTGGCCTGCGGCCGAGCGGCTGATCTTCGCCGGCGACCCTTCGCAGAAATCGATGATCAACGCCATCGCCCAACTCGGCGTCTTGATGCTGCTCCTGCTCACCGGCATGGAGACCGATTTGAGGTTGGTGCGCCGCGTCGGCCGCGCCTGCTTTTCCATCTCGGCCGCGGGCGTGGCCATGCCTTTCGCGCTCGGCTTCGTCGCCGCCCAGTTCATGCCGGCCACGCTGCTTGCCGCCGGCAGCGAGCGCATCGTCGCCGGGCTGTTCCTCGGCACCGCGCTCTCCATCTCCTCGGTCAAGATCGTCGCCATGGTGGTGCGCGACATGAACTTCATGCGCCGCGACCTCGGCCAGATCATCGTCTCCTCGGCCATCATCGAGGACACGATCGGCTGGGTGATCATCGCCATCACCATCGGCATCGCCACCAAGGGGCGCATCGAGATCGGCAGCCTGGCCTTCACCATCGCCGGCGTCGCCGCCTTCATGGCGTTTTCCTTCACGCTAGGGCGCCGCATCGTCTTCGACGCCATCCGCTGGACAAACGATACTTTCCGCTCGGAATACGCGGTCGTCACCGTCATCCTCGCCATCATGGGCGCCATGGCTTTGATCACCGACCTGATCGGCGTGCACACCGTGCTCGGCGCCTTCGTCGCCGGCATTTTGGTGGGCGAGTCGCCCATCTTGTCGCGCCACATCGAAGGGCAGTTGCGCGGCATCATCACCGCGCTGTTCATGCCGGTCTTCTTCGGCGTCGCCGGCCTGTCGGCCGATCTCACCGTGCTTATCGATCCGCAGCTCGCGCTACTCACCGTGGCGCTGGTGGTGATCGCCTCGATCGGCAAGTTCGGCGGCGCCTTCATTGGCGCGGAAGTCGCCGGCATGAGCCGCGCCGAAGGCATCGCTGTCGGCTGCGGCATGAATGCGCGAGGTTCCACGGAGGTCATCGTCGCTTCGATCGGCCTGTCGATGGGCGTACTTTCGCATAACCTCTTCACCATGATCGTCACCATGGCCGTCATCACCACTTTGATCATGCCGCCGACCTTGCGCTGGGCGTTGCGCCGCCTGCCGATCGGCGAGAAGGAAAAGAAGCGGCTGGAGCGCGAGGAGGTCGACCAGCGCGGATTCGTCGCCGGTCTGGAGCGGCTTCTGGTGGTGGTCGACGAGGGCGTCGTCGGCCGCTTCGCCGCCTATCTTGCCGGCGTCATCGGCGCCGGCAAGCCGACGACGGTGCTGCATTCCAGCGGCGAGATCGACGCCGAGCCGACCGAGGGGCTGCATCTGGAGGAGATCGAGAAGGGTGCGGAGGACAGCCGCGAGGCGGCGAAAAAGGGCGACGAGACGCCGGCGCGCGAAGCGCCGGTCACCCGCCGCCAGCACGAGGTGCTTTCGGCCGAGGCGGTCGCCAAGGAGGCGCGCAAGGGCTACGGCATGCTGCTCGTCGGCCTCGGCCGGGCGGTCACCCCCAAGGGCGGCTTCTCGCATCGGCTGAATGAAGTCGCCGGCGCATTTGACGGGCCGCTCTGCCTGGTGTTGAAGCCGGCGGCCGCTGGCCGCCAGATGCCTCGGCTCGGCCCGGGATCCGGCAAGATACTGGTGCCGGTCAACGGCACGGCGGTTGCGCGCCGAGGCGCCGAACTGGCTTTGGCCATCGCCGCCGTCACCGGCGCGCCGGTCAAGATGCTCTATGTCGCCAGGGTCGGCCGCGACGAGCCGCGCGACACGGTCTCGCATCGCCGCCGAGAAGCGGTGTTGAAGGACATCGTGGCCCTTGCCGACCGCTACGGCGTCGAGATCGAGACGGCCATCCGCTCGCGGGCCGCCGCCGCCGATGCCATCGCCCGCCAGGCCGGCCGCAGCGTGGCGTTGATCGTCATGGGCGTGGCGCGGCGCCAGGGCGAGGAGCTGATTTTTGGCGAGACGACGACGGCCGTCCTGCGCCGCGGCCCATGCCCGGTGGTGCTGATCTCCGACGAGCGGGTGAAACGCGACGAGAGCGACCGCGAGGCCGTACGCACGGGGACTGGGGCAGGGTGATTGGCCGATCTCCCCCGCAGGGAGGGGATTACCCGCTCCCTCGGCGTCGCCTTGTCCTCACTTGCCTTCGAAGAACGCGTGGATCGCCGCTTCCAGTTTCTCGATGAGCTCGCCGTTGCGGGTGCTGCCGGCCCAGATCAGGGCGTTGAGCCGCATGTCCTTGTTGAGGAAGTTTACCTTCCTGGACTCGAGCAGATAGTCAGCGACCGCAAAGTGCCGCCCCTTGATGGCTTCGATGAGGGCGCTGTTGCGTCCAGTCTTGTCGGCCGCATTGACGTCCGCGCCGTGCTCGACCAGCAGCTTGACGGCATCGAGATGTCCGTTCCTTGCCGCTTCGATGAGCGCCGTCCTGCCGTAATAGTCGGCACGGGCATCGATATCGATACGGGGATGGGCCGCCAGCGCCTGGATGCAGGCGTAGTGGCCCTTGGCCGCCGCCAGGCTCAAGGGCGTGCTCTTCCATTTGTTCCTGGAATTGACGTCGATTGCCGGATCCGCGATCAGCGCCATGAGCGCCGCGATGCGGGCATTATGGGCGGCAAGATGCAGCGCCGACCAGCCGTCTTCGTCGGCCTGGTTGATGTCGGCGCCTGCCGCGAGTTCCGCCCGAACGGCTTCGGTGTCGCCCTTCTCCGCCGCGATCAGCAGGTTGGACCACCCCCTGGCGTCGTCGGCTTCCACGCTTGCGCTCACTGCGATGCTCTCCGGACCACGATCGCGCCGACACCCACTGGATATTCGTCGGCCGGCGCTCATCGATCGCGGCTTTTATGGAGCGTTTCACACTCACCGGCGTCCGGCAACGGATTTCGAGCCGGTGGAGCCGCCAATCTCCCACAAAGCGGGAGATCAGCAGTTTCCTCACGCCATCTGCAGCTTCTGCCGGCTGGGCTGCGGCGGGAAGGCGATGGCGATGCCGGCCGCGCCCAGCCCGATCAGCGCCGAGCCGATGAACAGCCAGTGATAGCTGGCGGTGGCATCGTAGATCATGCCGCCGGCCAGCGGCCCCAGCGACATGCCGAGGCTGGAGAGCATCGTGGCCGCGCCGAGGATCGTGCCAATGATGCGCAGGCCGAAATATTCGCGCGCCAGCACAGCGTAAAGCGGCATCACGCCGCCATAGGTGGCGCCGAAGATGACGGCCAGAAGGTAGAACTGGTCGAGCTGGCCGACGGTGAGATAAGCGGCGATCACCAGCCCCTGGATGGCGAGCCCGGCGACCAGCACCGGCTTCACGCCCAGCCGGTCGCCGAGCATGCCATAGAGAATGCGCCCGCCAAGGCCGGCGAGCCCCTCGACGCTGTAGATCGATACGGCCGCCATCGGCGCCACGCCACAGGACATGGCATAGCTCACCATGTGGAAGATCGGGCCCGAATGCGCTGCGCAGCAGGCAAAGAAGGTCAAGCCCAGCACGATGAATTGCGGCGAGCGCAGCGCCTGGCCGACGCTCATGCCGGGATCGTCGGCGGCGGGCGCCGGCGTCCCATCGGCGGTAGTGATTGCCGCCGCGGGTTGGCGCACCAGGAAGACGGCGGGCAAGAGCAGCACCCAGGCCATGACGCCGATGTCGAACATGGCGGTGCGCCAATCATAGGCCGTGATCAGCCAGCGCGCGAAGGGCGAGATGGTCATCGGCGCGACGCCCATGCCGGCCGAGACCAGCGAGACGGCCAGGCTGCGGTTGGTGTCGAACCAGGCGGTGGTGAGCGCGATCATCGGCGCGAAGAAGGCGCTGGCCGCAAGGCCTACGATCACGCCATAGCTGAGCTGGAAGACCAACAGCGAATTGGCGCGGCTCGCCACCACCAGCGACAGGCCGAGCAGCACCGCGCCCGCAAGCACCACGGGCCGCGCGCCGACCCGGTCATAGATCGCGCCCCAGGCGAAGCCGCCGAGGCCCATCACCAGGAAATTCAAGGTCATGGCGCTGGAAATGCCGGTGCGCGACCAGTTCGTGTCGAGCGACATCGGCTCCAGAAAGATCGCCAGCGAAAACATGGCGCCGAGCGCCACGCAGGTCATCAGCGCGCCCGCCGCGACGATGACCCAACGATAGGAATGGTTCATGGTTCTGCTCCCATGCCGAAAGGCATCCTGTTTGATGCGGCACGGTTTTTCCAGTCCACCGGGCCGTTTGCGTCCGAAGGACGCCAGGGCGGGAGCCGATCCTACAATCTGGTTGCATTTTTTATCCGGATTTTTGGCGCCCAAGAGAGTGGAAGGCGCCGACGAGGAAAGTCATCGCTCTGCGAAATCCCCTCTCTGGCATTTTCCAAGCACTTGCTTGGGACAAGTCCGCTCGCAAATGCAGGAAAATGCTATCTCTCCCCTCGTGCGGGAGATGTCCGGCAGGACGCTGTCCCGCCAGCGTCTCCAACTGTCAGCAGCCTGCAGACCCCCGCGTTGACCGCACAGCAGGCGCTTCTAGATTGAGCCGCAGCATTCAGAAGGAGGCGTCACCCATGGAACTCTATCGCGGCCGGCTCATCGACCATCTGCACCTGGTGGTGCGCGACCTTGAGGCCAGCCGGCATTTCTATGGCGCGGTGCTTGAGGTGCTGGGCATCCCGATTGGCGGCGAAGCCGAGGATTACTTCTGGGTGGACGAGCTATTCATTTCCGGCATCGACAGCCGCGCGTCACGCGGCGCGCTCACCGGCCGCCACCATTTCGCTTTCCAGGCCAAGGACCGCGCCATGGTCGACGCTTTCTACCAGGCGGGGCTCGCCGCCGGCGGCAAGGACAATGGCGCGCCGGGCGAACGCCACTACCATCCCGGCTACTACGCCTGCTTCCTGCTCGACCCCGACGGCAACAACGTCGAGGCGGTGTTCCACGGCGAGGCCAAGCGAAGTGCCGCGGCGGTGGAGATCAGTTTTTAGAGCAGCCCCGCTGCTACTCCTTCACCGCGCCCGTCATCGATGAAACATAGTGCTCGACGAAGAAGGAATAGAGCACCACCACCGGCAGCGAGCCGATCAGCGCGCCGGCCATAAGCGCGCCCCATTCATAGACGTCGGAGCGAACGAGTTCGGTGAGCACGCCGACCGGCACCGTCTTCTTCTCCGAAGACTGGATGAAGGTCAGCGCATAGATGAACTCATTCCAGGACAAGGTGAAGGCGAAGATGCCGGCCGAGATCAGGCCGGGCACCGACAGCGGCAGCACGATCTTGGTGAGGATCTGCCAGCGGCTCGCGCCATCGATGAGCGCGCATTCCTCCAACTCGAAGGGGATAGAGCGGAAGTAGCCCATCAGAAGCCAGGTGCAGAACGGGATGAGGAAGGTCGGATAGGTGAGGATCAGCGCGAATGGTGTGTCGTATAGACCGAGGTTGAACACCATCACCGATAGCGGGATGAACAGGATAGAAGGCGGCACGAGATAAGCGAGGAAGACGGCGAGGCCAACTTGCCGCGCCCCCGAAAACCTCAGCCGCTCGATCGCATAGGCGGCAAGCACGGCAGCCGCCAGCGACAGGAAAGTTGCGGCGGTCGAAATGATGATGGTGTTGAGCAACCAGCCTGGGTAGGAGGTCTCGAAGAGCAAATAGCGAATGTGCTCCAGCGTCGGATGCACGACCCAGAACGGATTGTAGTTCACATAGTCGGTCATCTCGATATTGGGCTTAACCGCAGTGATCGTCATCCAGTAGAACGGAAACAGGAGCACGATCAGAAACACCAGCAGCGGCAGATAGACCGTCACCACCCGCCGCGGAAGGCTTTGCAGGTAGCCCATGCCGCCTTCGTCGGTCTCCAGGCGCTCGATTTCCTTGATTGCGGCCATATCAGTCCCCGCCGCCTTGCTGCCATCTGCGCCGTTGGAGGCCGAAATAGCTGAACAGGATCGCCGCCAGCAGGAAAGGAATCATGGCGACCGCGATTGCCGCGCCTTCGCCCAGTTGGCCCCCCGCAATACCGCGCTGGAAGGACAATGTCGCCATCAGATGCGTGGCGTTCACCGGGCCGCCGCGGGTCAGCACATAGATCAGCTGGAAATCGGTGAAGGTGAACAGCACCGAAAACGTCATCGTGATGGCTATGATCGGCGTCAGCAACGGCAGGGTCACGTAGCGGAACAGCTGCCAGCGGCTGGCGCCGTCGAGCGTAGCAGCCTCGTAGAGCGATTGCGGAATGGTCTGCAGTCCGGCAAGCAGCGTGATGGCGACAAAGGGAATGCCTCGCCACACATTGGCAGCGATGACCGAGGCGCGCGCATTGGTCGGATCACCGAGAAAATTGATGCGGTGGTCAATCAGGCCCATCTGTTGCAACGCCCAGGACAGGATCGAAAACTGCGAGTCGTAGATCCACCAGAAGGCGATGGCCGACAGCACGGTCGGCACCACCCAGGGCAGCAGCACTACGGCGCGAAAGAACGACTTGAAAGGCAGCTTCTCATTGAGGATGAGAGCCAGCCACAGTCCGAGCACGAATTTCAGGATCGAGGCGCTGACCGTGTAGAGCAGCGTGTTGAAGACCGACAGCCAGAACACGCTGTCACTCCACAGATATTCGTAGTTCTCGATGCCGATGAAGATGCCCGGTCGGCCGATGCGTGTGTCAGTGAAGCCGAGCCAGACGCCGAGGCCGAGCGGATAGGTGAGAAAGACCAGGAGCAGCGCCGCCGCCGGCAGCATGAAGCCGAAGCCGAGAGCGTTCCTGCTCTCGGCGAGCCGCGACAGGATCGACGGGCGCGGCTGAACGGCAACGGACGGCACGGCCATGGCGCGGGCTCCTTGTTATGCGGGTGGAACTGTGGCTGACCGCGCTTGGCGTGCGTAGGCCGCAAAGCGCGGTCAGCCTGCTTCAACTACGCCACGATCAGACGCGGTAGTAGCGGTTGGCGCGTTTTTCAGCCTCTTCCATTGCTTCCTGCGGCGTCGCCTGGCCCGTCACCGCTTTGGCGAACATGTCCACCAGCACGTAATCGGCCATTGTCGCGGCGGATGCATAGCCGAGCGGCCCGGCATAGCCGTTGGGGCGCAGCGTCGCCGAGGCTTTCGCGTAGGCCGCATTGTTAGAGTCGGCCTTCCAAACCGGGTTGTTGTCGAACGCTTTCAGCGTCTGGCAGCAATAGCCCGCCGACGAAGTGATCCAGTCGGACATTTGCGGATCCTCGAACATGAACTGCAGATAGGCTTTGGCAGCATTGGGATAGGGCGTGTAATTGAAGATGACAGCCGTGGTCACCTGGAAAAGCTCGACCGATTTCCCGACCGGCCCGATCGGCATGTTGGTAGTGCGGATGTCCTTGGCGATCTCAGCCAGCTTCGGGTCATTGTCCTTGTTGATCTTTGCTGTGTTGTAGGCCGAGATGCCGTTGGCGATCACGCTCACTTCCCCAGCCAGGAAAGCGCGGTTGTTGTTGACGTCAAGCCAGCTTTCGGTGCCGGGGATGAAGGTCTTGTAAAGTTCCTGCGCATATTCGATCGCCTTGAGCGTCTCCGGACTGTTGATCGTCACCTTGCCGGCTTCGTCGACCATCTGGCCGCCGTGGCTCCACAGCAGCCAATGCGCGTAATTGTTGCCGTCGCCAACGCCGTGGCCATGGGTGAAGCCGGCGGGATGGCCTTTCGCCTTCAACGCCTTGCAAAGCTCCAGGAAACCGGCCGTGTCCTTGGGGAATTCGGAGAAGCCTGCCTCCTTGACCCAGCTTTCGCGGTAGACGATGGCGTTGCCGATGGTGGCCAGCGGCAAGCCGATGAACTTGCCCTCGCGCGTCGCATATTGTTTCGGGCCGTCATACCAGCCGCCATACTTCTTGCCGAGATAATCACCCAGTTCCGTCACATCGAGCAGCTTGTCGGGATACTGGTGCGGGTCGTCGAACCAGACGAACATCAGGTCGGGGCCGGAGCCGACATTGGCGGCGACCGCCGCTTTGGGACGGATGTCTTCCCAGCTTTCCTTGTCGACGCGCACCTCCACGCCCGTCGCCTCGGTGAACCGCTTGGTATTCTTCAGCCACTGGTCCTCGTCGCCCTGCACGAAGGGCGACCAGCGCAGCAGCCTGAGCTTGGCACCTTCCTCGGGCTTATAGGTCAGGCCTTCCTGGGCGAAGGCGCTCGAGCCGGCGAAGCGGCTGCCCAGGGCTCCGGCCGCCGCGGCTGCGGTCGTGCGGATTACATCGCGTCTGGTGAACTTCATACTCGTTTCCTCCTGCTTGCTTCCTCGTTGCGTTGTCTATCGCGCCGCTTCGATCCGCTGGCCCGTTCCGCCGTGGAACAGATGGATGGGGCCAGGCTCGACCGACAGCCGGATGGTTTCTCCCGGCGTGAAGGAATGGCGTTCGCGGAAATTGGCGACGATGTCCTCGCCGCCCGCCGTCCGGCCGATGATCTGCACTTCCGAACCGGTCGGCTCGATCACCACCACCGTGACCGGAATGCCGTCGTCGGCGAGCCGCAGGTGCTCGGGCCGCACTCCGAGCATCATTGCCTCGCCGTTGCGGATCGCGGGTGGTTTCGGCAAAGGCACGGAAATGCCGCCCGCGCCCCGGAAGGACGGCGCGCCGTCGCTGGCGAACGTGCCCTTGAGAAGGTTCATGGCCGGCGAGCCGATGAAGCTTGCGACGAACAGATTGTTCGGCCGATCGTAGAGGTCCAGCGACGGCCCGATCTGCTCGACGACGCCGTCATGCATGACCACGATCTTGTCGGCCATGGTCATGGCCTCGATCTGGTCGTGCGTGACATAGACCGTCGTCGTCTTCAGCCGCTGGTGCAGTTCCTTGATCTCGGCGCGCATCTGAACCCTGAGCTTTGCATCGAGATTGCTGAGCGGCTCGTCGAACAGGAACACCTGCGGATTGCGCACGATCGCCCGGCCCATGGCGACGCGCTGGCGCTGGCCGCCGGAAAGCTGGCGCGGATAGCGCGACAGAAGAGGAATCAGCCCGAGGATCTCGGCCGCGCGCTTGACCCCCGCATCGCTTTCAGCCTTCGGAACACCCTTCAGCATGAGCGAGAAGGCCATGTTCTCGGCCACCGTCATGTGCGGATAGAGCGCATAGTTCTGGAAGACCATGGCCACGTCGCGCTCTTTCGGCGCAACGTTGTTGACGATACGGCTGCCGATCGAGATATGGCCGCGCGAGATTTTTTCCAGGCCGGCGATCATTCGCAGAAGCGTCGATTTTCCGCAGCCCGATGGGCCGACGAGCGTGACGAACTCGCCGTCTTCTATATCGACTCTGACCCCATGCAGGATTTCGGTGGCCCCGAACGATTTGTAGACATCGCCAATCGCGACAGACGCCATCGAACTCCTCCCGATGGTTCCCTGCGAGGTCTCGCGGGGAGCCGTTTCTATCAGGCGTGGTTGAAACGGATGCCGGCAGGCATCCACCACTGGCGTCGGCGACGTCTGCCCCAGCTCCCCCCGGGTCACGCGACGGTGAAACGGTAGCGCTACCACATCCGCCTGTAAAGCGGCGACAGGCGCCCTTATACTTTCGTCGCGCAGGACATGTGAGCGAAGCCGGCTTTGAAGCGAAGCCAGGCCGGACGGTGCCGGATTGCCGGCAAGTGAATGCTCGAATAGCGGCTGGACAAGGTTTGCTCTCAGCCTCCAAACAGAAACGCCGCGATCAGCTTCAGCATGTTGCCGTCCTGCCCGAACTCGACCTTGTCGAAGTCGCGGCTGTCCTGGCGCTGCGCCTTGGAGAGCTGGTCGAGATAGGCCGTCAGTTCCGCCCTGACCTTCTTGCAGCCGGGATCGTTCTGGGCGGTAAGGCCAGTGCTGAAGGCGACGATCTTGTCCACCATGTCGACGATGCCGGCGCCGTGCACCTTCTCATGCGCGATCAGCCCGGCGGCGAAGGTGTCCCAGCGCGTTTGCAAGGCTGAACCAAGCTTTCCCGCCGGCTTGGGCAGCGTGTAGGTGATGATCAGCTTCGGCCGCGCCGTCTTCAGCACGCAGGCGCCGCCTTGCGGCTGGTAGTCGCGCTGCCATGTCAGCTTGAAGAAAGTATGCGCGATCACGCGCCGGGCGTTGCCGGCCGAATCTTTGCCGATCACCGGCCCTTTCTCCCCGATCGAGAGATAAAGCTGTTCGGCGCTCTGGCCTGAGACGGCATAGGTCTCGATTTTCTCGATGGGTTTCCAGTCGGCGAGCGCCGGCGTGGGCGAAAGCAGGGCGGCGAGGAGGAGGGCGGGCTTCATGGGCGAGCCATAGCATCGCGCCTCGTTCTGAAGAAGCCGGCCCGCGGATTTTTGGAACCCGCTTCGCCCGTCGCTCGTTTCCTTGGGCAATCATCCCGACCCATGGGGGAGGACAAGATGACCCGCAACGATATCATCTCCGTGCTTGGACCGGTCGACGAGGCCGTCATCGCCGACATCGCGCTGACCGGCGCCAGCCTCGAGGAACTGCGCGAGGCCTTCGCCTGGATCGGCGCCGACGAGGCGCTGGTCAACGAGGGCCACGCCATGCCCGGCGTGCGCGTGGCGAAACTGATCGAAATCCTCGACCCTCCCGAGGACGAGCCCGAGACGCCGGGCGCGATAGAGTAGGGCAGCGACGCTTTATCTCCCCCACTTGCGTACCCTCGAGGGGAGATAGGCGGCGTGCCGCCCCTCTAGGTATTCTCACCTACTTGTCCCTCTGCACCTCTCGTCATAGCCTGCGTCGCCTGGGCGGGAGGAGAGGTTCTTGGACACCAATGTCGTCATCGTCGGCGCCGGCCCTGCCGGGCTCGCCGTCGCGGCCTGCCTCAAACAGGCGGGGCAGGATTTCGTCATTCTGGAAAAGGCCAGTGAGGTTGCACCGGCCTGGCGGCGGCATTACCGGCGGCTGCATCTGCACACGGTGAAATCCTTCTCCTCGCTGCCCTTCGTGCCGTTCCCGAAGAGCCATCCGCGCTACGTGCCGCGCGAAAAAGTGGTCGATTATCTCGACGCCTATGCCGGGCGTTTCGGGCTGAAGCCGCGCTTCGGCGTCACCGTCAAATCGGTCCACCGCGAAGGCGAGCGCCTGCTGGTCCAGACCGATGCCGGGCTGTTCGATGCTCATAAAGTGGTGGTGGCCACCGGGAACAATGCCGAGCCCATCACGCCACGCTTCCCCGGCATCGAGGCCTTCAAGGGCAAGGTGCTGCACAGCGCCGCCTATGCCGAGGCCGCGCCTTATGTCGGCAAGGACGTGCTGGTCGTCGGCATGGGCAATACGGGCGCGGAAATCGCGCTCGATCTCGCCGAAAGCGGCGCCAGGCCCACCATCTCGGTGCGCAAGGGCGTCCACATCGTGCCGCGCCAGCTGTTCGGCGTGCCGATCCAGATGGTGGGCATCGCCAGCCGGCCGATGCCGCAGGCGCTGAACGACTGGATGTTTCCGAAAATCCTCGATCTGGCGCTGGGCAAGCTGGAGAGGTACGGCATCGTACGGCCGAAACAGGGCATCCTGGAAGGGATCGAAGCCGGCCGCATTCCGGTGATCGATGTCGGCACGGTGGCGGCGATCAAGGCCGGCCGGATCGGCATCGCGCCGGATATCGCAAGCTTCACCGCGGACGGCGTGAAGTTCGCCGATCGCGTTGAGAAGAAATTCGACGCGGCGATTTTCGCCACGGGCTACCGCCCGGCCTATGACGGCTTCCTCCCGGCGGAGCTCAGGCCGGACAAGAGCGGCGTGAATGCTCGCGCGACGGAGCTCGGCGTCTATCTCGTCGGTTTCTACAACCCGGTCACCGGCCTGCTGCGCGAGATCGGCATCGAGGCGAAGGCGGTGGCGAAGGATATCGCAGGGCGGTGAGGGCGAAGCGTCGAAGCTGCTGGTCTGCCTGCTCGAGGTTGAGATGAGGCGCCTGAATCGGGTGGCTCTCACATCGCCCTCCATGCGAAGCAATCCCATCACACCGAGGATCGCTCAATGCTCACGCTCTACGACTATCTCCCCTCGCAAAATGCCTGGAAGGTTCGCGTCCTGCTCGGCTTGCTCGGTATCGCCTACGAAACCCGTATCGTCTCGATCTTCGAGGGCGAGAGCCACACGGAGGCCTTCCTGAAGCTCAATCCGGCGGGCGCCGTTCCGGTGCTCGCCGTGGAGAATGGCCAGGCGATCGCCGAGTCCAACGCGATCCTCGTCCTCGTTGCGGAAGGCACGTCCTATCTTCCGATAGACCGGCTTGCCCGCGCCAAGGTGATGCAGTGGCTGTTCTTCGAGCAGTATTATGTCGAGCCGGTCATCGGCTCGCTGCGTTTCTGGACGCTGACCGGCCGCCTGGAGCGCAACCAGGCGCTAGTTGCCGGCAAGCGCGAAGCGGGCGCGCGGGCACTTGGCGCGCTGGAGCGCAGCTTGGTCGACACACCTTTCCTGGTCGGCGACGCGCTCACCATTGCCGACATTGCTGTCTACGCCTACGCCCACCGCGCAGAAGATTGCGGTTTTGAGATTGCCGATTATCCGGCGGTCGGTGCCTGGATGGGGCGCGTCAGCGAGGCGATCGGCCCGGACTATCCGGTGCATCCCTACAGCATCGATCCGCATTCGCACGCCTGAGCCACCGGAACACAGCGGCGGGACAGGGCGTTCTCCAAAGGCAGCGTGTCGGGCGTCGCCTCATCGGCACCGCCTGCTTCGCGTCCCAGCCATGGAGATCCGCAATGGTTCGCACCATCGCCGTCGCAATCCTCGCCACTGGCATGATTAGCCTGCCCGCCAAGGCGGCCGAGCAATACTGGGTGGCCCGAGACGCGGTCTCGAAGCAGTGCGAGATCGTGCCGAAGAAGCCCGACGGAACGCTTGTCATCGACCTCGGCAAGAAGAAATACGCCAGCGAGGGTGAGGCGAGGAAGGCGATGGAGGCGATGTCGGACTGCAAGAAGAACTAATGCATGTCGCGCAAAAGTGTGCAGCGGTTTTGCGATAACGACATGCATGAAAACAAAGGCTTTAAAGCGCGTCGCCTGAATCCGCTTCAGCGCGACACGCTTTAGCCGCTGGGATAACGCCTACCGGTCCACAAGAGACATCGTCCGCTCGTTGTAGCGCGGCCCTGACACCTTGTCGGGCGTCAGCGCCATGTCGAGCCCGAGCATCTCGGTGGCGTCGAGCGCGATGTCGGCCGCCGCGACATTCTCTTCCAGATAGGTCCGGCGCTTGGTGCCGGGGATCGGCACGATGTCGATGCCGAAATCGGGACCTTTGGCGAGCAGCCAGGCGATTGCGATCTGGCCGGGCTTCACCCCCTTGGCGCCGGCGATGTCGCGCACCGTGGCGGCCGCGGCGACATTGGCGTCGAAATTCTCGCCCTGGTAGCGCGGGTCGCCGCGGCGGAAATCGCCTTCGGAATAGTCTTCCGCGCGCCTGACGTCGCCGGCGAGGAAGCCGCGGCCGAGCGGCGCGAACGGCACCAGGCCGATGCCCAGCTCCTTCAGCGCCGGGATGATCTCCGGCTCGAGGTTGCGCTCCCACAGCGAATACTCGCTCTGCAGCGCCGAGACAGGATGCACGGCATGCGCGCGGCGGATGTTGGCGATGCCCGCTTCCGACAGGCCGAAGAAGCGCACCTTGCCCTCGGCCACCAATTCGCCGACCACGCCGGCGACGTCTTCCATCGGCACCGACGGGTCGACGCGGTGCTGGTAAAGCAGGTCGATGCGGTCGGTGGCGAGCCGTTTGAGTGAAGCGTCGACAACCTCGCGTATATGCTCGGGCCGGCTGTCGGTGCCGGACTGCTTGCCGTCGGCGATGCGGAAGCCGAACTTCGTCGCGATCGTCACCTGGTCGCGCCGGCCTTTCAGCGCGCGTCCAAGCAGTTCCTCGTTGACGAACGGCCCATAGACCTCGGCGGTGTCGAGAAAGGTGCAGCCGAGCTCGATCGCCCGGTGCAGTGTCGCGATCGACTCCGCCTCGTCGGCCGGCCCATAGGCCTGGCTCATGCCCATGCAGCCGAGGCCGATGGCCGAGACTTCGAGCCCCTGGCTGCCGAGTTTGTGTTTGCCGAGGCTCATGCGTCTTGCTCCGCCGAATTTTCGATCCTGCTAAATTATAGGGCCGGGCGTGAATGCGTCCAGCGCTGGCCCTATTGACGGCGCAATCGTCGCCATCCTTGCCCGGCGATGACTCCACTGCGATGACCGTCCAATGCGGCACGACAGACTTGTCCTGATATTGCTCTGGCGCGAGCTGGTCGCCGGCCTGCGCGCAACGCGGCGCCGCGATCTCGCCTGGATTGCGCTCGGCGGCGGTGGACTTCTGGCCTATGCGGTTGCGGATATCGTCGTCGCCCTGCATGCCGCGGGTCCGAAGCTGCGGCACGACCAGCTTTTGTGGATGCTTGGACTGCCAGTCGCTTTCGCCGCGCTGGGATGCCTGGCGGGCAATGCAATGTCGCGCCTTTGCCTTTCTCGCGCCTTTGCCCCCTTTCTCAAGGCGCTGCCGCTCGCTTCGGCGGAGCGCTGTCGCATGGCGGCGGTAGGAGCCTTCGCGCTCGGCCTTCCACTCACGCTGATGATCGCCACGGCGGTCGGCTTCGCCTGCGCTGTCATCGGAAAGCCGTTGGCGCCGGCCTGGGGCTTGGGCGCGGCCATCCTGTTTGCCTTGAGCTTCGGCATGGCAGCCTTTTGGCGCCTGCGGCGGCGGCCGCGCCTTGTCGTCGATGCGGCGAGCGAGGCGGCGCCGGTCGGAAGGCCCTGGCTGCGCCGCCTCGACCAGGCGCGTCCAAGCTGGCTTTCCAGCTGGGCCTGGAAACTGCCGGCCGGCAATATACGGCCGTCTTGGAAGCTGGCGACCGCCAGCCTGCTGCTCGGGCTTGCGGCCATCCTTGGCGTATGGGCCAGCCTGGCCGGCCGAACGGCTGGGCCGGCGGCTGTCGCAGGCCTTGCGGGCGGCATTTTTGTTTTCATGCTCAGCCTGCGCTGCCAGCCGCTCGGCTCGCCGGTGCTGCGCACGGCGCCCATCGGTTTTACCCGCGTATGGCTGCGGCTGGTACGACTGCCGCTGCAATTGTCGCTCGCCTTCTTTCTGCTGCCGGCCGGCGCGGCGCTCGCGGCCGAACCGTCGGCCTGGTCGGTGCCGGTCGCGAGCGGCCTTTGGCTGCTGGTGCTGAACGGCGCCTATGCGGTGTTCGGCGCCTATTTCCTCAATGCGCCCTTCGTCGCAATGCTGAGTTTCGCCGGCGCGCTCGCCTATGCCGGCTACGAGACGCTCGAATATGGCCGTACCGTGCTGATCGGCTTGGCGGCGCTGGTGTTTTTCTTGTGGCACCGAACCCGACAGAGATATCGCAATGGCTGAAGTCCTCACCATTAAAGAGCTCAGCGCTGGCTATCGCGGGCGCATTGTCGTTCGCGGCATCGATCTTTCGCTCCGTCGGGGCGATATAGTCGGCCTGCTCGGTGCCAATGGCTCGGGCAAGTCGACGCTCATCAGGGCGATCACCGGCCAGATCCCGTTGATCGGCGGCAGCGTGGCGATCGACGGCATCGACCTCGCCGCCGCGCCGGAACGCGCCAAAGCCGGCTTCGGCCTTGCCATCGAGCCCCACGAGCTGCCGGCGCTTTCGGGACGCCAGTATATCGAGCTCGTCGCCTCGATCCGTGGCTGCGCGCCAAACGACCTGCCAAACGGCGACCTGCCGGGCGGCGACCTCCTGGAGCGACTAGACCTTGGACGCTGGATCGACCGCCCGATCGCCGAATATTCGCTCGGCACGCGAGCCAAGATCGCCATCGTCGCGGCGCTTCTCGGCCGGCCGCCGCTTCTGATCTTCGACGAGACGCTGAACGGCCTCGACCCGGTCGCTGCCTGGGAGGTGAAACGCGTGATCACCGCGCTCTGCGCGAGCGGGCGGCGTGCCGCCATCGTCTCGACCCATGTGGTGGAGGCCGTGCCGGCGCTCTGCAATCGCGCGGTGCTGATGGCCGACGGCAGCCTGAGCCGAAGCTGGGATGCGGCTCAGCTGGCCGAAGCGGGCAGGGCGCCTGGGGCGTTTGAGGAAAGCGTCATGCAGGCGTTGCGCATGCGGGCCGCTGCCTGATGTCGACCTAAGCCCTCGGCAGCATGCGGCGCATGATCAGCGATGCATGCCCGCCGACGCCGTGTGCCGCGTCCCGGCGTTCGACCACTTCGAAGCCATGCTTGCGGTAGAAGGCGATCGCGCGGTCGTTGCCTTCGATCACTTCCAGCGCGATGCTGGGGATGCCGGCATGCGCGGCAAGCACCGCGTGCAAAAGGTCGACCGCGAGACCGCTGCCGAACGCCTGCGGCTCGATATGGAGCCGCTCCAGCATGACGTCGCTCTTTGCGTCCATCGCCGCCATGGCGTAGCCGGCGATCGAGCCGTCGGCGCCTTCGGCGACGAAGGACATCTTGTCCTCGTCGTCGAGCTCGGCCGCGAGCTGGTCCGGCGCATGCCTTTCGTCGGAAAGCCGTGCCACGGTTTCGTCGCCCATGATCGGCGCATAGGTCCGCCGCCAGGATTGGCCGAGCAGCCGCGATACATCGGCCAAGTCGTTCCTCGTCATCGCCCGGATGCGGGTCATCTTCGTGGTCCTTGTTACAACCTGAAGATAGGGCGAAGCGCGGGGCGCGACCACCCCGCGCGAGCGGCTCCGGATGCAGCAGACGCAAGAGCGATGCCTTTCGGCTCAGGCAGCGCTGGGCGCCGGCAATTCTTCGCGATCGCGCATCTTGCGCCCGAGGATCACCAGCTGGCGCGCCGTGTTGTTGCGCAGGCGGCGCAGCCGCCATTCGAGCCCCGTCTCGATGGTGATCCGCTTGGCGTAGATGCTGGAGCGCATGCCGGCTTTGTCGGTGGCGACCTTCACCGGATCGTCGTAGAAGGCGCAAATCTTTTCGGCGTCCATGCCGGGCGTCGAGAGCCATTGCGGGATATAGGTCGAAGCAAGCCGGTCGACGTCGGTCACCACCCGGTTGATGCCGATGCCGGGCGTCGGGCACGTCGTCCAGAACGCGTCGCCGATGGTGACGACGCCGGCGCGACGATGCTGCCTGGTCGTCGTCAGGCTGACCTGCCTCACTTCGACGGGCCCGGCGACGGCGAAGTTGCCGCATTGCCTGGCGATCTCCGGCATCAGCTCGCAAAGCATTTTCTGCGGATTTTCGCGGAACGCCCGCGTCCATTCCTCGGCCACGGTGCGATAGGCGAACATGTTGCCCCGCATGCGGTCGCCGATCGGGAAGACGCTGAGATAGGCGACACGATCCGCCGGGTTCCTGGCGTAGCAGGCAAGGGCCGGGTAGGCGCATTGTTGCGGCGTGATCGCGAGGTCGAATCCGATCGATAGCGAATGCGCCTTCGATTCCTCGACGCGTTCGATGCCGATGGCGCGCCGCACCGCCTCGCCGTAGCCAGTGGCCACCACGAGCAGTCGGGCATTGATGACGGAACCGTCGGTCAGCACCAGGCGCTGCCGGTCCGGCCCGGTCGAAACCTCGGCGACCTTGCCCACCGTCAGCGGCACCTGCCGAGGCAGGGCCTGCCGCATGCCGTTGACCAGCGCGCCGTAGGAGAAGGCAAATTCCCATTTCCGTTCGCGCCGGAAGAACTGGCCGAGGCGGAAGACGTGGATGTCGGTCATCGGCGTGACCAGGGGCCTGATGGCAGGGCCAAGGCCGAGCTTCTCGAACACCTGCATCTGCTTCATGCCGATCTTCTCGGCCCGGAACTCGTCGTGATGCACCAGATGCGGATCGACCAGCGCCACCTTGCGGCCGGCTTTGCCCAGCACCGCGGCCAGGCTCGTGCCCGCCAGCCCGGCGCCAACGATCGCCACTTCGACTTCGGCCGCGCCAGCCTGGACGGCGGGCGTTTCGCGGCCCTGTGCGGTGCTCATTGTTCTGCCCTCCACAGCCACGGCGAAATATCTAGAGTAGCTGAAACAATCTCAAGCAACCCAGGCGCGAGCAGGGTAGCAATGGAAAATTAGGTTAATCCGCGGCACTGCCCGGCACGTGCCGCCGCTCGATAGCCCGCCGCCGAGCCGATAGAGACGGCAGCGGGCCATTGGTGCGACGGGAGTGCTGTCCCGCCGAGCAGGAGACACTGCTCGCCACGATCTAAGCCAGCTTCGCCAAGGATCGCGACTTACGGATTGGTAAGATCGCTCACGATCATGTTCCCAGGCCGGGCCGGCGTCTTGCCGGTTTGGTCGAACGCAGTTCCCCCTGGGTCAAGCCCGGCGCCACTCGGTTTTCCCGCCTCGCGGAACCGTCGGCCGAAGATCATCAGGTGCCGCGCGGTATTGTTGCGCAGGCGGCGCAGGCGCCATTCAAGCCCGGTCTCGGTCGTGATGCGCCTGGCATAGATGCTGGCGCGCATGGCTCTTTCGTCGGCGGCGATCTTGATCGGATCGTCGTAGAAGGCGCAGATCTTGTCGGCCGCCATGCCGGGCGTTTCGAGCCAGGCGGGGATATGCGTCGAGCCGAGGCAATCGACATCGGTAAGCACCCGGTGGATGCCGTCGCCTTGCGCCGGGCAGGTCGTGGCGAACGCATCGCCGATGAAGACGACGCCGTCGCGGCGATGGCCCTGCGTCGTCGTCAGGCTGACCTGCCTCACTTCGACCTCGCTGGCGACGGCGAAGTTGCCGCACCGCTCGGCGATCTCCGGCATCAGCTCCATGAGCATCTTTTGCGGGTCTTCGCGGAACGTCCGCACCCACGGATCGGCGACGGTCCGGTAGATGAACATGTTCGCCCGCAGCCGCTCGCCGATCCGGAAGATGGTAAGAAAGGCAATGCGGTCGGCGACCCGCCTTCCGTAGAAGGTGAGGGACTGGAGGCCGAATTCCTGTGGCGTGATCGCGAGATCGAATCCCATCGTCAGCGAATGCGCCTTCGATTCCTCGACGCGCTCGACGCCGATGGCGCGCCGCACCGCCTCGCTGTAGCCGGTGGCCACCACCAAGAGCCGGGCTTCGATGACGGAGCCGTCGGTGAGCACCAGGCGCTGGCGGTCCGGTCCCGTCGAGACCTCCGCGACCTTGCCAATCGTCAGCGGCACTTGCGGAGGCAGAGCGGCGCGCAGGCCGTTGACCAGCGGCGTGTAGGAAAAGGCGTACTCCCAGCCTTGCTTGCGCTCGAACAGCTGGCCGAAGCGGAAGACATGGACGTCGGTCATCGGCGTGACGAGAGACCTGAAGACCGGGCCGAGGCCGAGCTTCTCGAAAAGCCCCATCTGCTCCGCCCGGGTTTTCTCGGCCCGGAACTCTTCATGGTGGATGCGATGCGGATCGACCAGCGCGACCTTGCGGCCCGCCTTGGCGAGCGTCATCGCCAGAACGGTGCCGGCGAGCCCGGCGCCGACGATCGCCACTTCGACCTCGGACCGCCCAGGCGGCGCGCCAGCTGTCTCGCGGTGCTCTGCGATGCTCATTTTCCGTCTCCAGGGGCCGCCGGGATGACATCATGCCGCCGCGTCCTCCAACGCGGCGCCATTGCCGAACCATCTATGAATTCCAGTCCGCCCGCTTCGTTGAGTGTATGCAGCTTGCGGCCGGCCCAGCCGGCGCCTGGGTTGAGGATCGTTTCGACGGTCTGTTCCATGCCGCTATCGTCGAGTCGGGTGACCCGCGCTATGCCGAGCCCGGCGCCATAGCTCCTGCGGCAATCCTGCACCGGGCGCAGGAGCTGGCCGCCGCGGCTGACCATGCGGCCCGCCGGCCGTGCCGAGGCGATGTCGATCAGCAACGGGTTCTTCGGATGCGCCGTCCACGGTCCACGGAAATCCGGCGCCGACCACAGATGCAGCTGGTCCGAGAAGGAGCCGCCGCCGTCGCGCACGGTGGCGAACATCCACCAGCGTCCGCCATGCTCGGTGAGCGTGGCGTCGCTGGCGACGATGTCCGACAGAAGCGTCGCTTCCTTCACCCAGCCGCCCGGGAAGGCGGTGGCGCGGTAGAGATCGACGCTGCGGTTGGCGCCACTTTCCGGCACCATCCACATCTGGCCGTCGCGCTCGAAGACGAAGGGGTAGGAGAGGTGGTAGGGCAGTTCCAGAACTGGTTTCGGGGTGCCGGCCGGTCCGTTCGGACCGAAAGCCACGGCCGAAAGGATCGCCTTGCCGGTGCGGTGGATGTAATCCTCGACGAACAGCGTCACCTGGCCGCGATAGAGCACCGGGAAAGGGTCCGCGTAAAAGCGGCTGCCGTCGTCCGGCAGATCGCGCCAGCCCGATTGCGGATGGGCGCGCAGCTCGTAGAGGTCCTTGCCTCCGGTCTCGCGCCAGCCGACCCGCCAATGCGGGGCGTTGTAGCAGAGATGGTATATCTGCTGCACGATGCGGCGCGCCGTCGCCTTCGCCGCATGCACGCCGAGCTTCGTGGCCGACGGCATGGCCGGAGCCGGCGCCTCGGATGACGGTTCGGGCAGCACCGGAAGCGGCGAGCGCGCGGCACCGCTGACCGCCGCGACGATCAGGCTGGCGCTACGCGCCAGCCTGTCCTGGAAGGAAGCCAGCGCGATCCCGTGATATTCGGTGCCGAGCCGCCCTTCGGCGACGGTCGCACCGTTCTGTTCCAGACGGGCGAGCGGGGTGCGGCCGGCAAGGATCAGCGCCAGCAGGGCCTCTTCGCCGCAGGCGCCGTCATAGGTCAGGCGCCAGACCCGTCGGCCCTGCGGCTCGACATCGCCGATGAGATCGACGGTGATATCGGCCGGCGCGGACGCTCTCGCATGGCCGGCCAGTGTCGAAAGTGGCACACGCCTTGCCGTGCCATTGGCGGGCAGCCGATGGATCAGCGTCTCAAGTTGGAACAGCGCCTCGGCGGCGCGCGGCACGCCGCCCGCCGCCGGCCGGGCGTCGACGGCAAGCTCGACGCCGGGCAGCAGCGACAGCCGCTCAGCCAGCGCCACATGGAAAGCGCGCACGCAATCGCCGTCGAGGCGCAGGGTCAGGCGCATCGCCAATCCCCGGGCGACTCATATCCGGTGCCGGCGGACCGGCCGGCCAAGTCAAGCTCCCGCCGCATGCGCACGATGTCTCCAATTTTTACGCTGCACTTAAATTTCTACTGCGTTGGTGCAAACTTCGTGCCAGTACCGCATCAATTTATGAACATAATTAACAGTGTTTTAATCGTTGCCGGGAATAGCTAGGCCAACGCCGCATTTCTCGTCTTGCCGGCCGATGGAGCGTTGTCGGAGCGACCTTTGCAATCACCCCTGCTCATGGTGCCTCAGCCGAACGCTCCGGAGGCGATCGCGTCGGCGCCGGCCTATTACGCGCCCGCGCCCGCCACGGTCGAGCTTGGCGATCTCGGCCGCATCCTGCTGCGCCGGCGCACGCTGATCTTCGCAACCGTCGCGCTGCTCACCATCGCAACGCTGATCTACACCTTTCTGACGCCGGCGCTCTATTCCTCGACCGCGCAGATCATCATCGATCCGCAAGACCTCCAGGTCGTCACCAACGATGTCAATCCGAGCCGCATTTCGCCCGATGGCGGCATCACCCAGGTCGAAAGCCAGGTGAGCGTGGCCCAGTCGAACGGCGTCCTGCTGCGCGCCATCAAGGCGACCAACCTGACCGAGAACCCGGACTTCAACGGGCAGGGCGGACTTGGCCGCTGGCTGGGCATGTTCTTCGGCTCCGGCGACGGTGACAGGACGGCTGAGACGCTTGATGCGCTGCGCCGCCGCCTGGCGGTGAAGCGCGACGACAAGGTGCTGGTCCTCAACATCATCATCACCGCCAAGAGCGCCGACCTGGCGGCGGAACTCGCCAACGCCATCGCGCAGGCCTATCTCGACGACCAGGCGGAAGCGCGCTCGAAGGCCGCCGCCGACGCTTCCGACGCGATCAGCGCCCGGCTTGATGACCAGCGCAAGCGCGTCGAGCAGGCGGCCAACGCCGTCGAGACCTACAAGGCTGAGCACAACATGGTGATGGCGGCCGGCAATCTGGTCAGCGACCAGGAACTGACCGACCTAAACACGCAGCTGACCGCCGCGCAGACCCGCACCGCGCAGCTCAAGGCGCAGGTCGACCAGCTGCGCCGGCAGGGCGGCGCGCCGGACGCGACGTCGGAGGCGATGCGCTCGCCGGTGATCGCCAGCCTCAGGGCGCAGGAGGCGACGCTGGTCGATCAGATCGCGCACTTCGGCACCGAGCTCGGGCCGCGCCATCCCTCGATGATCTCTGCGCAGCAGCAGCTGAGCGACCTGCGCAAGCTGATTTCGCGCGAGCTCGGCCGCCTCGTCACCGCCGCCGAGACCGATTACGAGCGCGCCTTGGCCAATCAGAAGGCGCTGGAGGCCAAGGTGGCGTCGCTGAAGGGCAAGTCACTCGACACCGACCAGGCGTCGGTCAGGCTGCGCGAGCTGCAGCGCGATCTCGACGCCGTGCGCACCGTTTATGCCAATTACCTGCAGCGCGCCCAGGAAACGCGCGAGCAGACCAACGTCAACAGCACCAACGCCCGCATCATCTCGCAGGCCATGCCGGCGCTGAAGAAGAGCTGGCCGCCGAAGGGGCTGCTTGTGTTCGGCGCGATCTTCGGCGGGCTGGCGCTGGGCGTCGGCATGGCGCTGATCGCCGAATATCTGTCGCCGACCGTGCTGTCCGCCAACCAGATGCAGTCGGCCATCGAGGCGCCGGTGCTGGGCGTGTTGCCGGGCAAGGCGCGGCGCCGCTCCGGCGGCGCGGCGCAAAAGACCGACGCCGTGGCGGGGCTCGCGCTGCAGCGCATCGCCGCCGCCACCAGGCGTCCGCCGGACTGGCCGCTGGTCCCGTCGATCCTGGTGGCGTCGCCGCCCGAGGACAAGGCCCAGCGGTCGAGGGTTGCATGGCAACTCGCCAACGCGGCGGCGGCCAGGGGGCGCCGCGTGCTGTTCATCGACATCAATGCCGGCAAGGGCCAGAAGGATCCGCAGCCCGGCGTGCTCGACGTGCTGCGCGGCGAATATCCGCTCGACGCGGTCAGCCGCTATGCGCCCGGCAGTTCCGTGGCGCTTATCGGCAGAGGCCGGCCGACCGCGGTGTTCCAGGAAGCGCAGGCGCTCTATTTCGCCCATCGCATGCTGGCCGAGGCCAATCACAGCTTCGAGCTCGTCGTCGTCGACGGCGGCGCGCTGGCGGACGACCTCAACGTCCTGCCGCTGGTCGCCATGGCCGACGAGATCCTGCTCGTCGCCAGGCTGAACGCGACGCCGATGCGCGACGTCGCCTCGACCTCCGAAGCGGTCTCGGTCATGGGGCGGCTGCCGACCGGTGCCATGCTGGTTGACGAGGCGGCCTGACATGGCCTCGACCCTGGCTGGTTCCGCCCGGCCTGTTCCTGCTTCGGGCTACGGCATGGCCGGCCCGCGCACTGTCCCTGTCGACACGCTGACCCGTCTCGGCATCACCGTCGGGGTGCTGCTTCTGTTTTCCGTCTCCGGCGGCATGCTGTGGCTCGCCGGTTACAATTACGACGGCCTGCAGGGCAGTCCGCTGAGCAAGATCCACCCGTCCACCTATCTCTTCGTGCTCGTCTTCGTCTGGCGCTCCTGCACCTTCGGCAATCCGGTCGGCTATGCCGTCTACGTCGCCAACAAGCGGCCGGCCACGACGCTGATGGCGGTGATCTCGACGGTGCTTCTCTTCGTCGTCATCCTCAGGCAGCGACCCGGCATGGCCGGCATGATCGACACGTTCGTCGCGCCGGCGCTGCTGGTGCTGCTGCTCAGCGAGGATGACGAGAAGACCTTTGCCCAGCTGCAGACCGTCATCCATGTCGTCATGACTGTGAACGCGCTGCTGGCGCTGTTCGAGTTCGGCACCAAGCATCTCGTATTCCCGTATCGGTTCGACGGCGCGGTGTTCGTCAACGATCTGCGCTCGACGGCTTTGCAGGGGCACCCGCTCTCCAATGCCACGGTCACCTCCATCTATGTGCTGTCGCTGCTGTCCGGCTCGCGTTCCCTGTCGACGCCGCTCAGGCTGGCGCTCGTCGGCCTGCAGTTTTGCGCGCTGGTCGTCTTCGGCGGTCGCTCGGGAATGGTGCTGACGATCCTGCTCGGCGGCGTCTATTTGCTCATCCGCGGCGTGGCGCAGCTCACGACCGGACGCGTCAACCTTCTGGGCGCTGCGCTGGTGATCATGCTCGCCGCGCTGCTGCCGCTGGCGCTCGCGCTCGCCGGCTATTACGGCTTCTTCGACGCGCTGCTCGAACGTTTCGTCTCCGACAGCGGCAGCGCCAATGCCCGCGTCGAGATGTTCGATCTCTTCAGGCATCTGGAACTGCGCGACCTGATCGTCGGACCCGATGTCGACCTGCTCGACAGCATGCGCCGCATCAGCGGCCTGGAGCAGGGCATCGAGAACCCGATCCTGCGCCTGACGCTTTACCAGGGGGCGTTCTTCACGCTTCTCATCTTCTTCGGCTTCGCGCTGTTCATGCACGAGGTCGCGCGCCGCTGTCATCCGGGTATCTGGCTGCCGATGCTGGGCTGGCTCATCCTGCTCAACACCTCCGAAAGCATCGCCTCCAAGACGACGCTGATGACCAAATTCGTGGTGATGGCGCTGGCGCTTTATCGGCCGGCGAGGGTTGTGCGTCAACGGATGCAGGCATAGCGCTCTACGGCGCCCCCTGTCCTGCCGGACAGAGGGGGGCGCGACGGAACTCCGCAACTCGCATTATGCGTTCACAGGCTGACCAGCCTCACTCTTCCGTGTCCCAAGCAACACCAGCGGCACCGCGACCAGATTGATCGCGATCACCGAAAGCCAGATGGCGCCCGGCCATTCTCTTCGCGTGGCGAAGTAGAAAGTCGAAAAGGCGAGCGGGGCGACTATGGAGGCGAGGCTGACGGCCGAAGCCAGCACGCCCTGCAACTGCCCCTGGCGTTCCGCATCGGCCTGCCTTGTCGCCAGCGCCTGGAAGGCCGGCGTGCCGATGCCGGAGAGTGCGAAGACCGGCATGATGGCGAACACCATCCAGCCTTGGTCGGCGAAGGCCATTGTGGCGAGCGCGATGCAGGCAAAGCCGATGCCGGCGACGAAGGCCTTGCGTTCGCCGAGCAGCCGCGCGGCCGGACCGGGCAGGAAGGCCTGCGCCAGCGTCTGGCAAAGGCCGAATGCGCCCAGCGAAAGTCCGATCCAGAGGCCGTTCCAGCCGAACGTGTCGAAGCCCCAGAGCGCCCAGCAAGTGCCGTAGGCCTCGCCGGCGCCGGAGAGGATGAAATGGACCAGAACGATGGGAAGCAACCCTTTCATCGAAAACACCCAGCGCAAGGGCTTCAGCGGGTTGAGCGCAGCAAGATCGATCCTCTGCCGGGCCGGCATACGCGGCTCCGGCAGGACGAAGACGGCCAGGAGCAGGTTCGCGGCGTTGAGCAGCGCGGCGGCAATGAAGGGCAGCCGGATCCAGTGGTCGCCGAGCACGCCGCCCAGAACCGGCCCGATGATGAAGCCGATGCCGAACATGGCGCTGAACAGGCCGAAGCGGCCGGCGCGCTTATCATGCGGCGTAATGTCGGTGATGTAGGCCGTTGCCACGGAGATGTTGGCGCTGGTCAAGCCGGCGATGGCGCGACCGATGAACAGCATCCAGAGCTGCGGCGCGAAGGCCATGATAAGGTAGTTGATCGCGGCGCCCGCCAGCGAAATCAGCAGGACCGGACGGCGGCCCAGATTGTCGCTCAAGGCGCCGAGGACCGGCGCGAAGAGGAACTGCATCGCCGCGTAGAGCGCGGTCATGATGCCGATATACGCGACGATATCGGGGCTGTGCGTCACCTCCTCGAGGAGGCGCGGCAGGATGGGAAAGACGAGCCCGATGCCGACGGCGTCGAGGCAAATGGCGGCAAAGATGACGATGACGGGTTTGTTCATAAGGGATTGATCTCCGGGAGTGAAGGCCGTCTCGCCCATGGCGGCAAAGGGGTCGAACCTCGCCCCGCCCGGGCGTCAAACGTCGGTATACTGAGTTTAAATTTATACTGAGTACATATATCGGCGATCGATGGCGCGGAGTCAATGGAAATATGTACTGAGTACAAAAATCATGCTACCGGAAGCCATGCCAGAACCGTCCGACCGCCGCTCCAGAAAACGCCTCGCCACCAGCAAGGCCATCTCCGATTCCGCCACGCGCCTGTTCATGGAGCGCGGCTTCGATCATGTGACGGTGGACGAGATCGCCGAAGCCGCCGACGTCGGGCGCATGACGGTCTTCAACCACTTCCCGCGCAAGGAGGACATGTTCTTCGACCGCGACGAGGAGGGGCGCGAGATGCTGCGCGAGGCCGTGCGCCGGCGTGAGGCCGGTGTCGCGCCACTGGAGGCGTTGCACCTGCTCGCTCGCAGGCTGGTCGCCGAACGCAGCCCGGTGGTCGAATTCTCTGCCAGAAGCGAGCGCCTGGTGCCGACGGTCGCCGGCAGCGAAACGCTGAAGGCGCGGGCGCGGGCGATCCGCGACGAACTGGCCGACCTGGTGGCTACGGCGCTGGCCGAAGCGGTCGGGCGCGATCCCGCCGATCCCGACGCGCAGCTCGCGGCCAGCCTGCTGCTGGCAACGTGGACTGTCGCCTTCCTCGAGGCGCATCGAACCTTCCGGCAGACCCGCAGCCGGGAGAAAGCGAACGATGTTTTCCTGGCGCTCGTCGACAAGGGGGCTGCAGGCCTGAAAGCCGCGATGACCGGCACGCCTTATCTGTGAGCAATGCAGGCTCGACGTCCCGAACGAAGCGCGGGCTGTCGGCCAGCTCTTGCATGAAACCAGACCTTTAGCGCGATTTGATGATTCAACAAGTCAAGCGCGCGGCATCGTCAGCCCGAGCGCTTCGACCATCGCCGGGTCGAGCGCGCGCGTGGTGTCATCCATCATGCCCATGCCGTCGAACAGGTCCCAGAATGCCCAGGGGAAGCCGGCGGCTTCGGCGCTTTGCCGGACATCGGCGATGTAGCGGGCGCGGTCGGGATTGGGCGCTGCGGTGTATCGGGCATCGGTGCGCAGCGCGCCGAATTCACCCATGATGATGCGCTCAGGCGTGATGCCGTTTCTGTCCGCCCAGTCGCTCACCTGCTTCAGGTAGCCGTCGATGAAGCGGCGGTCGGGCTGGGCGTCGAAATAGACTTTCAGCACCTTTTCGGTCTCTTCGTAGGCGGCCCTCTTGGCCTCGTCGGACCTTTCCGTGTCCGCAGCCATCCTTGCCCTGACCGAGGCCAGCGTCTTGTCGAGCGAGCCCGCCGAAGCCGGCCACGGCACGTTGTTCAGCGCGCGGTACACCGGCTCGCGCATCCACAGCGCGCCCTGATGGCTGAACAGATAGGGTTCGTAGAAGTGGAAGGTGAACAGGATCGGCTCGAATTCCGCCAGCGGCGCCGGATCGAGCGCGGTCAGCCCGCGCACCATCGAGCCGCAGCCGCTGGTGGCGAGCAGCGGCAGCTTTCGCGCCGGGCCCCGCGCGGCGGTCAGCAGCGCGGCCTGAACCTTGGGCCAGACATCGGAAGAACAGTCCTGCGGCGGTTCGTTGACCGGCTCCAGCGCGACCCTGCCGGGCGCCATGCCTTCGAGCATGCCGGCCACCTCGCCGACGAAGACCTGGTAGCGCGCAAACTCAGGCGCGCTGGTGCTGGAATACATGCGGTCGGGATTCCAGTAATGCGTAGCGCCATTGGCTTGAACGTTGACGATGACGCCGAGATCGGCGGCGACGGCCGCCTCGACCGCCGCGCTCAGCATTGCCATGAGGTCGGCGCGCTGGCCCGCATCGGCTGCAAGGAACGGGCCCGGATCGACGGGCAGGCGGATGAAATCGAGGCCGCTGGCGCGCAGCCGGACAAGGTCGGCCAGTGTCGGCACCGGCCGCTGCGATTGGAAGGGCGGCCAGTCATAGTCGGTGCGGGGCGCGGGAAATTCGCGCGTCAGCGCAAACCACGGCCAGGTGTTGACGCCGCGCCTGAAAGGCCATGCGCCGGTTGCGGCCTGCGCCGAATATGAGAGTGGCGAGACCACTGTCGCCAGTGGCGCCGTTGCCGCGGCCAGTGCTGCGCCGAGGATACGGCGGCGCGACCAGCCGGCCGTGTGTGGGCCAGTCATGCGTGCTTGGCGCGGTCGGCTTTCGCCGGCGCGGCGGTGGCAACGCCGAGCTGCCGCAGCGCTTCCTTCTCATAAGCGCTAAGCACGTCTTCCCAGCGGAATGCCTCGCGGGCGCGAGCCCGCGCCGCCTTGCCGCAGTGTGCCGCCAACGCGTCGTCGGCCAGCGCCTCGTCGATACGTTGGCTCAGGGTCTCGGTGTCGCTGAAATAGATCGCCGCATCGCCGGCGACCCAGCGGTTGTAGCGGTTGTCATGCGCGATCACCATGTTGCCGGCGGCCAGCGCCTCGACCAGCGAGGGGTTGGTGCCGCCCACAGTATGGCCGTGCATATAGGCGCGCGCATGATAGCGCAGCGCCTTCACCACCGCCTGGTCGTAGATCGCGCCCGGCATGATCACCGCGTTGCCCGCCGCGGCGCGCACGGCGCGGTGGTAAGGAATGTTGTCATTGAGCGTGCCGAGCACCACCAGCTTCATGTCGCCGCGATCGCGGCGGCGGAAGGCTTCGATGATCGGCAAGATGTTGTTGTCGGGCTCGATCCGCGCGATCGAGACCAGATATTTGCCGGGCTCGAGCCCGAGCGCGCGAATGGGTTCCTCCGGCGCCGAGGTCACCGGGTCCGCGCCATAGGCGATCGTGGCGATGGCGCTGCGCGGCCGCCGTGTCGCCAGATGGTCGGCGATCGCCGGGTGGTCGGCGACGAGCCGGTGCGAGAGCCAGGCGCCGATCCATTCGTTGAGCCAGAACCAGCTGCGCGCCGCCGATCCCCATTTCGGCCGCCGCCACTCGATGCCGTCCATATTGGTGAGGATCTTGCGCCCTCGGAGCCTCAACCAGGTCAGGAACACCGCGCCGTTATAGCCCAGCACCAGGCAGACACCCGGCCGCCTGGCCGCGTCGAGCACGCACTGCCAGTCGAATTCCAGCGTCGCGCGCGGACCCTTGGAGGCAACCTCGATGGTGATGAGCTCGATGCCGCGCCAGGTCTCGCTCGTCACCCTTTGACCGACGCGCTCGACCTCCTTCTGGCAGTAGACGCCGACCTTCCAGCCGCGTCCGGCCAGGAAAAGCGCCAGCCGCTCGGCGAAGGTTTCGAAGCCGCCGTGAGAAGCCGGAATGCCGCGCGTCCCCAGGATCAGGATCGAAGGCTTTTCGATCAGGGTGGAAGGTCGTTCCGGTTTCAAAATAAAGGATTCCCCGGGGTCCGGTCATGGTTGTTGTTAAATCAATGACACGCCCAGCAACTTCCGTGCCAGGGTACCCCCCAGGGCGAATATTCACATGAAGGTGTAAAATTTCTCTTCAGAACGGAGGGCTTGCTTCATTATCGGTCAACTTTCGCGACGTATCTGTATCGATACGGGGCACGGCCGGGTTCCCGGGTCGCAGCAGGGCGTTCAAGACCCGGCATGATCCTTGCTCCCGGGCCTGCAGTGGCCACCGCTGGGTAAGGCGGCGTGCGGATTTGGCATGAAGTTCCTTCCGCGCTTGAAGGGTCCGGTGCTGAGCGGACCCGGGGTGCAAGGTGGAAAAGATAGCGATGCGCATCGCCTGCGTTCATCAGGGCTACGAGCTCTATGGTTCGGACCGCAGCTTCGCGGAGAGCGTGGCTGCGCTGCGCGCCGCGTTTCCGGCCGCCGAGATCGAGGTCGTGCTGCCGCGCGAGGGGCCGATCGTCGATATCCTCAAGCCGCATGCCAGCCGCATCGTGTTCGAACCGCTCTGGGTGCTCCGGCGCCAGGCGATGCTCAAGCTCGCCACCATCGAGATGGCGCGGCTGCCGGCGGCGCTCTGGCGCGCCTGGCGGCGCATGCGCGACAACGACCTGACCTATATCAACACCTCGATCATCGCCGACTATGCGCTGGCCGCGCGGCTCCTGCCGCGCAAGGCGCTGCTGCATATCCACGAGATCCCGGAAGGCGTCCTGCGCAAGGTGCTTGTCGCGCTGATGCGCTGGAGCAAGGCGGATCTGATCTTCAACTCGCGCGCAACGCGCGCCACCTTCGGCGATCCGCCGGCCCTCGATGCCAAGGGGCGGCGCACGCATGTCGTCTATAACGGCGTTGCCGGTCCCGCCGCGGCCCTGCCGATGACCTATGATGGCAGCCGCCCGCTCAAGGTCCTGCTGCTTGGCCGCGTCAACCGTATCAAGGGGCAGGAGGTGCTGCTTGATGCCGTCGCCTCGCTCCAAGCCGAATTGCGCGACCGCGTCGAGGTCCGCCTGGTGGGCGGCGCCTTCGAAAGCGTCGAACGCGAGCAGGCGTTGGCTGAACTGGTCGGGCGCATGGGGCTGACCGGGCATGTCGAGGTGCTGCCTTTCGTCTCCGACCCCGCCGACCATTATCGCTGGGCCGACATCGTCGCGGTGCCATCGCGCCGCCCGGAATCGCTCGGCCGCGTCGCCATCGAGGCGATGGGCTGGGGACGGCCGCCACTGGTGTCGGCGATCGGCGGGCTGGTGGAAGTGGTGGCCGATGGCGAGACCGGCTGGCATGTGCCGCCGGGCAACGCCGCGGCCCTTGCCGGCAAGCTCACGGAGATCATCCTGCGGCCGGATCTGTGGCGCGACTTCGCCGCCGCCGGTCGCGCGCGCTACGAGGCGGTCTTCAGCGAGCCGATCGCTGCCGCCGCGATCGTGGCGATCGTGGCCGATAAGCTTAAGGCGACGCCGCCGCGGCAGGGGCGGGCGCGTGTCGCCCGCGAGGCGGAGACGAGCCCGTGAAGTTCACCTTCCCGGCCCATCTGGTGCGGCGCCTCATGCTGATGATCGGCGGCGAGGCGATGCAGAGCGGCTTCCATTTCGCCCTCAACATCGCGCTGCTGCATCTTCTGTCGGCCGAAGGTTACGGGCTCTTCGCGCTGGCCATGGTGATGGGCGGCGTCGGCTTGTCCTATATCCGCTCGCTCACCGCCGTTCCCGCCACAATATGGATGAGCAGAAGCGCCAACAGCGCCGGCGTCGACGCCTACGACGTGACCTTCGGATCGGCGGCGCTGGTGGTGGCGCTGCTGATGGGATTGGGCACCGGGCTGCTGATGCGCCTCCTGGGCGACCCGAGTGGCATCGGCGCCGCCTGCTTCGTCGGGGCCTGGTCGCTGCGCAGCCATATGCGCACCGCCTTCTTCGCGCGCCGAATGCAGCTCGTCGTCTCCATCAGCGACGCCGTGTTCACGATCGCGGGCATAGTGCTCGCAGGAGCGGCGATCTGGTTCTTCGCGGACGCGCTTCAGGCCACCTTCTACGCGCTTGCCGCGGCCAATATGGTCGGCATCGCCGTGCTGGTGAGGCTGGCGCGCCGCAGGCTGCGTATCTCCTTCCGCGCCCCGACCTTGCGGCGCTATGCAAAGCTCTGGCCGCAGCTTTGCTGGTCGGGGTTCAGCGCCACCACCACCAACATTCAGGGGCAATGCCTGGCCCTGCTGGTCGCCGGCATCGCCGGACCCGCGGCTTACGCGCCGCTGGCGGCGGTGCTGGTGCTGTTTGCGCCGCTGCGCATCTCCAGCCTTGCCTTCTCGAACATGACGCAGCCGGAACTCGCAAAGCTGGTGCGCAACAAGGAGTTCGACCGCGTGTGGACGCAGGCCAAGATCTGGGCGCTCGTCATGGGGCTTGGCAGCCTGGCCTATGGTTGCGGCATCCTGTTCATCTTGCCGATGATCAAATCCCAGGCCCTGCAGCATGCCTCGGTCGGGCTGATCGGGCTTTTCGCCATCGCCAACTATGTACCGATTATGGCCTATGTCATGCCGCGCGTAGTCCTCGAGATCCTCGGCGATTTCCGCATCGTCGCCTTCATCACCATGGCCGGCGCGATCGTCGGGCTGGCGACGATCGGGATTCTGCTGGCCATCGCGCCGTCGACATGGTCGCTGGCGGGCGCCGCGGTCTCCGAGACCTTCGTGCTCGTGGCCTCATGGTATTTCGCTGCCCACCGTATGTGGAACTCCAAGCACCCGAACGAGCAGCGCCCCAGCGTGTTCGGCGCCTGGCGCCGCGCGGCCACGCTGGCAGTGCAGAGACGATAGGAGAATGATGTGGTAAGCCAGGCAATGCCGATGGCCGCAATGACGACCGGCTTGGCCGACGATGAGGCCGCACCGCACGCCGCCGGCGCCGCCAGCGGCGCTTACGTGGCGCAACTGCACACCAGTCTCGAAGCGGTCAAACCGCTCTGGCTGCGTCTCGAGACAGAGGGCGTGTGCACCGGCCACCAGCATTTCGCCTGGGCCGAAGGGATCGTCGAAGGGCTCGTGCCGCAAAAGGCCGACCTCGCCATCGTCGAGGTGAGGGACGCCGCCACGGGCGAGCCGAGGATGCTTGTGCCGCTGATGCGCCGCCGCGCATTCCACCATTGGGTGATCGAGTGGCTGAGCTGCGGCGTGTGCGACTATTCCGCGCCTTTGCTCGCCGACGCGACGCCGTGGACCAGGCAATCCGCCGAGGCTGCCTGGACGGCAGTGCTTTCCGTGCTGCCGCCGGCCGACCGCATCCACATCGTCGGTATCCCGAAGGAGGTCGGCGGCGTCGCCAATCCCCTGGCGCTGCTTGCGCCGGCGCGCGACTCCATCCACTCGCACTACGGCATCGCCATGGACGGCGACGCCGAAACCGTCGTCAAGCGCATCTGCCGACCGTCCTTCGTCAAGGCGCTCAACAAGGACTTGCGCCGGCTCGATCGCAATGGCGGCCTGGCCCTGGTCGAGGCCGACACGCCGGCCCTGGTGGACTCCATCTTCGGCAAGCTGGTCGAGATGCGGCTCAGCCGTTTTCGCGAGCTCGGCCGCTTCGATCTGCTCGCGCAGCCGCCGGTGGTCGATTTCTACCGCGAAGCCGCGCATCGCGGCCTGACGGACGGTTCGGTGCGGATCTTCGGCCTGCGCGCCGGCGAGGTCATGGTCGCGGTCCAGTACCTGGCGGCCCATCTGGGCACCTTGCATGCGCTTCTGATCGCGATCGACCAGGGCGCGGTGCCCAATGTTTCGCCGGGGCTCTGCATCATGGGCGAGCTGATCCGATGGGGGCGCGGCGCCGGCTTCGACTATTTCGACCTGTCGGTCGGCAACCAGAGCTACAAGGAACATATGGGCGCGGTGAAGTCGGTTCTGTCCGAACTTTGCTACGGCATCACACTGAAGGGCGTGGCGGCGAGCGAGGCCATCAAATACCGCGGCCGGGGCGTGGCTTTCGTGCGTGACAACCCGCGCCTGTTCAAGGTCGCCCAGGAGTTCATGCAGCGCTGGCGGCGACTGCGGGCGCCGCGGTGAACGGCCGCCTGCGTCCGGCAAATTGACTCATATTGAGCTCTCCGCCATGTTTATGGGCGGCCGCTATCCGAGCGGCAGCGTGTTCGAGTGAGGCCATGGTCAGTCCTGTCGCCAGAGAAAAGTCCCGCCGCGCCGCGGTGAAGACCGCGCTCGACCGCCACAGGGTCTATGTCACCGCGCAGCGCTTTTCCGGCGGCTCCTACAGCGCCCGCGTGCTGGTCGATGGCGAGGCCTATTGGGTCGACGAGTTCCGGCTCTCGCAGTTGAGGCAGGGACTTTCCCCCGCCGAGCTGGAATTGACGCCGGCGATTGACGATTGATCCAGTTCCCTTGCTCCGCCGCGCTGTAGGAAAATCTGAAATGCTGGCGGGACAGCACCCCCCTCTGTTCTGCCGGACATCTCCCCCGCAAGGGGGGAGATCAGATGTCATCACCGCTTCCGCCAATCGCCAACGCTGCAGAAGAGGGGCCGACAGCCAAGCTGCCAATCTCCCCCCTTGCGGGGGAGATGTCCGGCAGGACAGAGGGGGGTGTGACGGAACGCGGCGTCGGCAAGGCGAGCTTGCCATCCCTCCCGCCTGACCCATGGCCGCCAACCTCAAACCCTACCGCGCCAAGCGCGAATTCTCCCGCACGCCCGAGCCGGCGGGCAGCCTTGCGGGCGGAGAGGGCAACCGCTTCGTCGTCCACAAGCACCACGCCACAGCTGACCACTATGACCTGCGCCTGGAAGTCGGCGGCGTGCTCAAAAGCTGGGCCGTCCCGCGCGGTCCTTCGCTCAACCCGGCCGACAAGCGTCTCGCCGTCGAGACCGAGGACCATCCGATCGAATATATCGACTTCGAGGGCGTCATCCCCGAGGGCGAATATGGCGGCGGGCCGATGATCGTCTGGGACACCGGCACCTGGGCGCCGATGGACGATGTCGAGAAGGGCCTCAAGACCGGTGCCTTCAAGTTCCGCCTTGCCGGCGAGAAGCTCAATGGCGGCTGGATGCTGACGCGGCTGAAGCCCAAGCCCGGCGAGGATGAGAACAAGAAGAACTGGCTGCTCTTCAAGGAGCGCGATCTCGCTGCCGATCCCAAGCTCGACATCCTCGAAGCGCGGCCGGAAAGCGTGAAATCGGGACGGCGCATCGAGGAACTGGTCGCCGTGAAGAAACCGCCGCGCTTGCCGCCGAAAGCCGGTTCGCTGAAGCCCGGCGCGCTGCCCGGCGCTGTGAGAGGCGATCCGCCAAGCCGCGTCGAGCCGCAGCTCGCCACGCAGGTGCCGAAACCGCCGGGCGGCGATGATCCCGCCGGGCGCACCGGCGAGCTCTGGCTGCACGAGATAAAATTCGACGGCTACCGCACCATGGCGCATGTGGTGGATGGAACGGTGAGATTGATGACCCGCGCGGGCATCGACTGGACGAAACGCTATGGCGATCTCCCGCAGGCCTTTTCGCGGCTGCCGGTCAGCCGGGCGATCATCGACGGCGAGATCATGGTGCTCGACGACAAGGGCATCTCGCGCTTCGCGCTGCTGCAGGACGCGCTGGCCGAGGGCGCCGGCTCGAAACTCCACTTCTACGCCTTCGACCTGCTCCATCTCGATGGCTGGGACCTGCGCAAGGCGCCGCTGCAAAAGCGCAAGGCCCTGCTTGCCGAACTCCTCGCCGGCCAGGCCGCCAACGCCGCCATCCAGTATAGCGATCATGTCGAGGGCGACGGGCGCGGGCTCTACCAGCAAGCAACGGAACTCGGGCTGGAAGGCGTCGTTTCCAAACGCGCCGACGCCATCTACCAAAGCGGCCGCACCAAGAGCTGGACCAAGGTGAAGGCGCAAGAGAAAGGCGACTTCGTCATCGCCGGCTACACCGTTTCCGACCGGGCTGAGGGGCTGGCGGCGCTGGGCATGGCCGAATTCGAGAATGGCGAACTGCACTATCGCGGCAAGGTAGGCACCGGCTTCGACAGCGATATGGCACGGGATCTCCTCGCCCGGCTGGAACGGCTGACCGCCGGCGCTACGCCGCCCGAAGGCGCGCCGCGCGAGATCATGCGCGAGATGCACTGGGTGAAGCCGCTGCTGTCGGCCCGCATCCACTATGCCAACCGCACCGCCGACAATTCGCTGCGCCACGGCGTCTTTCGCGGCCTGCGCGATATCGGCGGGCTCACCACGCCGGTGCCGGTCAAGCGCAAGCGGCTGATCGCCGAGTCCGATCTTGCCACCATCTGGGTGACCAATCCGGAACGGCGGCTGTTCGGCAAGACCGGGCCGACCAAGCTCGACATCGCCGTCTATTACGCGCTGGTCGGCGATTTCATGCTGCCGCACATCATCGGCCGTCCGGTGTCGCTGGTGCGCTGCCCGACAGGGCGGCCGCAGGACTGCTTCTTTCAGCGCCACGCCTTCACCGGCATGCCGCCTTCGGTCGCGGTGTTCGAGAGCAGCAATTCGGAAGGCGAGACGAAAACCTATCTCTCGGTCGAGGACGCCAAGGGCTATCTGGCGCTGGCGCAGTTCGGCGTGGTGGAATTCCACACCTGGGGCACGCACCGGTCAAAACTCGACAAGCCCGACCAGATCGTCTTCGACCTCGACCCGGGCGAGGGGATTTCCTGGCGCGAGGTGGTGGAGGCGGCGGTCCACATCAAGGGCGGGCTGGAGAGCCTCGGCCTGGTGCCTTTCGCGAAAACCTCCGGCGGCAAGGGTATCCACATCACCGTACCAGTGACGCGCAAGCAGAACTGGAAGAAACTGCACCAGGTGAGCAGCGCCATTTCGACTTTGCTGGCCGCGAGCGCGCCCGACACCTTCACCACCACGATGGGCAAGGAAAACCGCAAGAAGCGCATCTTCATCGACTTCCACCGCAACGCCCGCGGCCACACCTCCGCCGCGCCTTACTCGCTGCGCGCCCGCACCAACCTGCCGGCCTCGACTCCGGTAAGCTGGACCGACCTGGAAACGATCGACGCGCCGGAGGATCTGAACTACGCCTCGCTGCCGGGGCTGCTGGAGACGTCCGGCGATCCCTGGGCGGAGATCGATGAGGCGGCCAGGGATTTGCCGGTGGTGGAGAATGGGCTGTAGCCTCTCGGCGTCGTCATTCTAGGGTCTGCGCGCGTGCCTTCGCTCCTTGCTCCACCCTAGAACGACGAAATGTCGAGGCCTTCAGCCAATCGCCGGCGTCTCAATTCCTCTCCATCGACGCTCGATACAATTTGAACTATCCTCCGTCGCAACTCCGCCCGAAAACACTTCGCTAGGGTTTTACCGCTACGATCAAAGGTCGGTGTAGGATTTCCACGGCGCTGTTCGTCCTACGGACGAAGCGCTGCAGAGCATGGTCCCAAAAAGTGGGAACCGGTTTTTGGACAAGACCATGCTCCAACATAGTGTCAGTGCATGGCCGCGTAGGAGTTCATCATGGCGCCCAGGGCAAGTTGGAAAGGTTACCTCAAGCTCAGTCTCGTCAGCTGTCCGGTCCGGCTCTATCCGGCCACCAGCGCGAGCGAGCGCATCTCGTTCAACCAGTTGCACAAGAAGACCCACAACCGCATCAACATGAAGCCGGTCGATCCCGAGATCGGCCTCGTCGAGCGTTCAGACCTAGTGCGCGGCTACGAATATGAGGACAAGCAATATATCATCATCGACGACGCCGACCTCGATGCGGTGAGGATCGAATCCAATCACACGATGAACATCGAGGCCTTCGTCGACGAAGGCGAGGTCGACGTCATCTACCAGGACGCGCCCTATTACCTGGCGCCCGACGGCGCCATGGCCGAGGAAACCTTCGCGGTTCTGCGCGAGGCGATGCGCAAGTCCGGCAAGGTCGCCATCGCCCGCCTGGTGCTTTCCAGCCGCGAGCGCGTGGTGACGATCGGCGCGCGCGAGAACGGCATGTTCGTCTGCACCTTGAGGAACCCCAACGAAGTGCGCGGCACCACTGAATATTTCGGAAATATTCCGGACGCCAAGCCCGATGCGGAAATGCTGCAGCTGGCCGAGGCGCTGATCAAGCAGAAGGAAACCCACTTCGATCCGAAGAACTATGAGGATCGCTACGAGGTGGCGCTGATGGCGATGATCCGCGAGAAGCTCAAAGGGCACAAGCCGATCATCGCGGCGGCGCCCGAGCGCGGCAATGTCATCAACCTGATGGATGCGCTGAAAGCGAGCCTATCGCAGCAGGCGAAACCCCCGGCCAAGTCGAAGAGCAAGGCCGAGGAAGCGCCCGCAAAGCCCGCCAGGAAGGCGGCCGCCGGCGGCGGCGCGCCTGAGAATCCGCTGAAGGCGAACCTGTTGAAGGCCGTCGGCAAGAGCAAGAAGTGACGGGAAATGCAGGGCCAGTGATCGTTCCCGGCGCCGTCTTTGGCGTCGTCGGCGCGCTGGCCGCCTTTCCGTTGCGGCTTGCCGTGCGCGAGGTCGAGCGCCGCCACGCGGAGCTGAGGCGCGGCGTCACCCGCCGCACCACTCATGTCGTCTTCGGCCGCGCGCTTCTCGCCAAGGCAGGCCTGACTAGGACCGGCGATGCCGAGATCGAGCGCCGTGTTGCCACCGAGCGAGCCGCCGGGCGCATCCTGATCAGCGAGAACGGTTTCCTGCGCCTGCTCGGGCTGATGAAGGCGCCGGAGACGTCCTCGCTCTCCCGGCAATCGCTGATCGATCAGTCGCGGCTTGCCGGCGGCGATCTCGACATGTTGTCGCTGTTCGACGCCTTCGAGCATGACGCCGAGCCTTATTCCTTCCGCGACCTGATCCTGGCGAGGAAATATGCCGGACTGATCGCCAGCGGTGCGTCCTGGGGCGCGATCGCCCGCTCGGTGCACCGCTCCGGCCCGGTCGCCTCGCTCACCGCCAAGTCGCTCAACCTCGGCTCGCAGCATGGCCGGCCCGACGCGATCTATCTCGACGAGGGCCGAAGCGAGCTCGACGGCCAATTGCTGTTCGATCTCGGCTCGCCGGAAGACGACACGCTGGAGGAACTCTTTGCCGAGGCGGAGATGGCGGAAGAGGAGGGGCGCCACGACGATGCCGCGGCCCTTTACCAGCGCTGCCTGGCGATCGATCCCAAAGATGCGATTGCCGCCTTCAACCGTGCCAACTGCCTGCGCGGCGCCGGCCGGGTTGCCGAGGCGGCGCATGACTATGCCCGCGCCATTAAACTCGATCCGGGCTTCGTCGAAGCCTGGTTCAATCTTGCCGGGCTGATGAGCGACGAGGGCAAGGTTGCCTCGGCGCGGCGGCATTTGCAGAAGGCGATGGCGCTCGACAAAACTTATGCCGACCCGGTGTTCAACCTGGCGCGGCTGGAGTTCGACGCTGGCCATCTGGTGGAAGCGCGGCGGCTCTGGGTACGGTACCTGGAGTTGGACGCAGAGTCTGAATGGGCGCGAACTGCACAGAAGGGCATCCAGTTCGTCGATCTGCATATAGCAGGTGAGCGAGATGTTCGCGCTTGAGCACCCCCCTCTGTGCTGCCGGACATCTCCCCCGCAAGGAGGGAGATTAGCAGTTCATGCGCCGCGCCTTTCCTCCCCCGCTAGCGGTTGGCGAAAGCCGACGCGACGGCTGATCTCCCTCCTCGCGGGTGAGATGCCCGGCAGGGCAGAGGGGGGTGTGAAGGAACGCGGCCCTTCCCGAAAGTCCACCCCATGACCCACTTCCTCTTCGACGGCGACGACACCGCCTCCGTCACCATCCTGCTCGCCCATGGCGCCGGCGCGTCGATGGATTCGCCTTCCATGACGGCCACCGCAAAGGCATTGGCCGCCGCCGGTTTCCAGGTCGCGCGCTTCGAGTTCCACTACATGGCGGTGCGCCGCTACGGCCATCGCAAGCCGCCGCCGCGCGCCGAGACGGTGAACCCGGAATATGTGAAGGCGATCCTCGACCTGCGCGCCAAGGGCGTGACCGGCAAGCTGATCATCGGCGGCAAGTCGATGGGTGGTCGTGTCGCTTCGATGGTCGCCGACGAGATGTACGCCAAGGGCGAGATCGCTGGTTTGATTTGTCTTGGGTATCCGTTCCATCCGCCGGGCAGGCCGGAGCAACTACGGACAAAGCATCTCCTTGATCTGAAGACGCCGACGCTGATCTTTCAAGGCACGCGCGACGAGTTCGGCATCAAGGAGGAAGTCGCGACCTACGGCCTTTCCTCGGCAATAAAGGTGATCTGGCTGGAGGACGGCGACCACGACCTCAAGCCGCGAAAGGCGATCTCGGGATTTTCGACGGGGGATCACCTGAAGACGGTGGCGGAGACGACAAAGGCGTGGGCGGAGCGTCCACATCGGTCGTCATCCTAGGGCGAAGCAAGGAGCGAAGCGACGCGCGCAGACCCTAGGATCCATGCCGTGACGTTAAAGCGTTGCAACGGTTCAGGATTTTGCTCCGCCGCGCTCCACGGCGAACGTAACGGAATGGATCCTCGGGTCAAGCCCGAGGATGACGAGGCGAGAGGCGCCTTCGGCATTCAAAAATGAAGATCGCCACCTTCAACATCAACAACATCAACAGCCGGCTGGAAAACCTGCTGGCTTGGCTCGCCAAGGCAAAGCCCGACGTCGTCTGCCTGCAGGAGTTGAAGGCGCGCGACACGCAGTTTCCGCTGACCCGGCTCGCCAAAGCCGGCTATGGCGCGGTGTGGAAGGGCGAGCCGACCTGGAACGGCGTGGCGATCCTCGCGCGCGGCTCCGAGCCCGTCCTGACGCGCGATGCGCTGCCCGGCGACGATGCCGATCGCCAGGCGCGCTACATCGAGGCGGCGGTCGACGGCGTCGTCATCGCCTGCCTCTATGCCCCCAACGGCAACCCGCGGCCGGGGCCGAAATTCGACTACAAGCTCGCCTGGCACGAGCGCTTCGCGGCGCATGCGGAGCAACTGCTCGACACCGGCCTGCCGGTGGCGCTGGCCGGCGACTTCAACATCGTGCCAGAGCCGCGCGACATCTATGCCACCCGCTCTTATGACGACAACGCGTTGGTGCAGCCCGAAAGCCGCGCCGCCTTTGCCGCGCTAATCGAGCAGGGCTGGACCGACGCGCTGCGTAAGGTTTTTCCCAGGCAAGAAAAACTCTACACCTTCTGGGATTATCGACGGAACCGCTGGCCGCGCGACGCGGGCCTGCGTCTCGACCACATATTGCTGTCGAAGAAGCTGGCGCGGAAACTGAAAGCGGCCGGCATCGACCGCGACGTGCGGGGAGGCGACAATCCCAGCGATCACGCGCCGGTCTGGGTGGAGTTGGGGTGAGAAAACAAAAAATCCCGCCGTAGCGGGGATCGTTGAGAATCAAAATCCTGAGTGCCCGATCATGGGGGCGGAGCGGGCGGAGGCGAGCCCGCCACAATCGCGGAAAGCTTGCCTCTGCGGATCAAAACCGGCTTCTCGTAAGTCTTCTTCATGGGTTGCCCTCCAATACTCCAGCAGATGATCTCAAATGAGTGGTTTCTGTCAAGCATTCGACCAGAGCGGCCGTTCGACACCTGGGGAAAGCCTCCTGCTGGTAGAACCGTGGTCCAATAGTTTCGCTAGCACAGGCGTTCTCCCGCCGGCGTCTCAATCATGCGCCTTCCACAGCAACGACTTGCGGTGTTGGTGTCCAGCGCTAATCTGCTGAAGAGTTGGACGGGGTAAAATTTCATGCTCGTGGTCTTGAACACGTGTCTCCAGCCGTTGCCGCCTCGCAATGGCTGATACCATCCTCGTCGCCCTCATCTCCGCCCTCGTCGTTGCCGGCGCTGTAGCTCTCGTCGCGATCGCGCTGCGCTGGCGCCGCAAGCGCCGCAGGGCGCGCGGCAACCCCAATGCGGCGGGCGACTATGCGCCGCGCGCAGCCTGGGGCGGCAGCCGCGGAGCGCTCAACTATTCGTCCTTCGTCTTCATGGATGTCGACGGCGACGGCAAGTTCGGACAGGCCGACCGGCCGATCGCCGGCATCGTGGTAAGGGCCTATGACGAAAAGGGCGCATTCCTCGCCGCGGTGCGAACCAACAATGGCGGCTTCGCCAATTTCGTCATGTCGGCGAAGAAACATCGGGCTGTACTGCGCGCGCCCGGAACCTACCGGTTTTCGGTCTCGGTGCCGAAAGGCTGGCGCGTGAGCACCGGCAATGAAGATCAGTCGCTGCGCCTCGACACCATGCCCGGCGCGCCGTCAGGTCTCGCCGGCGAAGACTTGCCGAAGGCGGTCGGTCTCTCGCCAGGACGTTTCATTCGCGGCAGGACAGCGACCGAAGCGGCGCTTCACGTCATGGGCAAGGGCAGGGTGCTGGAAACCAGAGCGCTACTGCCTGGCGACTTCCTTGTCGGTCTCTCCTCCGACGCCGACACGCTGACGATCTCTGGATCGGGTCTCGACCGTCGCCTGGCGCTTACCCCCTATCCGGCCGATCTCGGACTTTTGCGATCGGACGCGATCGCAGCCGATGCGGCACTCGAAACGGTCGACTTCGACGCTGTCACCGCCCTGCCTTTTCAGAAAATCCCCTGCGGCCATGCCGGTCTCGACTGGCGCAACCTGAACGCCCTGACGAGCCAGTACGTCAAGGACAGCGAGGGCTATCTCAACGGCAATCTCTCACGCGGCCGCGTCGCCTATACCAGCAGCGGCCACCCGGCGGAGTTTGCCGGCACGACACCCTTCGGCTTTCATTCGATTATGCTCACCGCCGCATGGCTGGCTTCGGAAGGCGAGGTCGCATTGGTCGAAAGCTGGCTCGATGACGAACTGGTCGCCAGCGACGAGATCGCGCTCTCGGCGTTGGCTCCGGTCCACTACGCACCGATGCTGAAGGCGGTGACGCGCGTGCGCATTTCCACGAAGCACTATTGGCAAGCTGTGCTGGACGGTTTGGTGCTGGTGCGCTGAAGTCGCCGAATTGCTCGACGCCGATCAAGTTGTGCGATCGTCAGGCCGAGATTGCCGGCGTCGGCCTTCGCGTATTATCAAGAGGCGCGGGATAACCGGTCAGATCACCGGCCCGGTTCCATTGATGGGACCTGAACCGGCGCCGTTAATTGCCGTGATGGCCGAAAGCTTGCCCTTCCTGGCGAAGGTTGGCTTCTCATAAACTTTCTTCATATTCCGAAGTCCCCGATTCACCCAAAACAGCATGCCGGCCGACAACAAGCTGTCGGTCCAACATGCCAAGCCGGTATGTTCGATCGTAGGCCGATCAGTCCGTCGAAACCGGAGCGTTCGCCGTAACTGCCGAAAGCCTGCCCTTCCGGATGAGGTTGGGCTTCTCGTAGACCTTCTTCATAAAAAACCTCTCCAAACGCTCGCGCCAACGTGAGCAGCGCCTATGGCTGCTTCCCAGTCGGGCCTAACGATCGCTATTCCCGATGATCAACCCGGGAGGGGGTTGGAAGGGCTGTTCAATGCCGTGACCGTCGAAAGCTTGCCTTTGCGGACGAAGATAGGCTTCTCATAAATCTTCTTCATGCTAATGGCTCTCCTGAAAATCCCCGCCGGATAATGTCATAAGAGCGTTTCCTGTCAACCAATGCGAGTGGTTGAGTTCTTTATTCTTGGGGAGTGTGGTTTTCTGTTCGCGCGACCGGCGCTCAACGAAGAGAAAGACCTCAACGCCTCGAGCTAGTCGGCGGGATATTGGTCCGCCGGTCCAGTAAAGTTGAAAAGCCGGCCGTCGTTGGGCGGAAGAACGCGCCCGGAGGCCGAAGCAGATTAATCTTTCCTCGTGTGATGTCGTGCACTTAGCCTGGCAAGAAAGCTCGGCTAGGATGGCTGATGCGCCTTCCGCATTCAGGCGGGAGGAACGGGGGGTGGATGAAGCGATCGACCGAGAGGCTGCTGGCGCTGGCGATGCTGATCGTCGGCATTGCCTGCTTCGCCAAGCTCTGTCTGGCGTTGGGCGGCAAGCCGCTGGCGACGGCGCGGCTGGAAGTCTTCGGCGTGGCCGGCGTGCTGTCGGTCCTTGCCGGGCTGCTTTTCCTCGCCGGCCTGCTGCTGGGCGCCGCCAGGCACGATCCGGCCACCCCCTTGTTCGGCCGCGACGCCGAGATCGCGCCGGCCGGCCATCCGCGGCTGCGCCGCGCAGCACTCGCTTTGCCGCCTTTGGCGCTGCTCGTCATCGTCGCCGACCAGTTCGGCCCTTGGCGGACGCAGGAGCCGGCCGGCGAATCGGCGAAGGAAGTCGCCACCGCGCCGGCGGAGCCGGCGCCTCGGCCATCCGAGCCGAAGCCCGAGCCGGAGGCGAGCGCAAAACCGACGACGCCGGAGGCGAGCGCAAAACCGACCACGCCGGAGGCGAGCGCAAAGCCAACCGCGCCCGCACCCGCGCAGGAAGAAATCGCGAAACCCACGCCGCCGGCAGAGCCAGTTGCGGCTCCCGTTCCGCCGTCGCCGCCAGCCATCGCGCCGCAGCCTGCCCAACCGGCACAGCCCACCGAGCAGACGGCGCTCGCGCCCGCAACGCCGCCACAGATAGTGGCGCCGCCTCCACTGGCGCCTCCGGCCCAACCGACCGCGCCCGAAGGCCACCGCGACGCCGTCGTCTGGCTGGCGGTGTCGGCCGACGGCCACGAGATCATGAGCGCAAGCACCGACCGCATGATCAAACTCTGGGACATCGACGGCAAGCGGCTGATCCGCGATCTCGGCATCCACAAGGACATGGCGCGCAGCGCGCTTTTCATGCCCGACGGCAAGACCGCGCTGACCGCCGGCGACGACGGCGAGATCGTGCTGCGCCAGCTATCCGACGGCACGGTGCTGCACGTCTTCTCCTCAGGGGCGAACGGCGGCGTCCGGCAACTGAAGGTCAGCCAGGACGGCAAACTCGCCGTCAGCGGCCACGACACCGGTTCCGTCGTCGTCTGGGACCTGGAGAAGGGGACGGTGTCGCATGTGCTGCCGGGCCATGACTGGTCGGTGAACTCCGTCGCCATGTCGCCCGATGGCACCAGGGCGCTCACGGGCAGCATCGACGGTGAGCTGAAGCTCTGGGATATCGTTTCGGGCAAGCAACTGCGCAGTTGGCACGGCCACGACCGCGGCGCCTATGGCGCGGTCTTCCTGGCCGACGGCCACCACGCGGTGACCGGCAGCGGCGACTACACGATAAAACTCTGGGACCTCGACAGCTTCAAGGAAGTGCGACGTTTCGAGGGCCATTCCGGCACGGTCTACGCGCTGGCCCTGTCGGCCGACGGCAAGCGGCTCGGCTCCGTCTCGCTCGACGGCACGGCGCGCATCTGGAATATTGACACCGGCGCCGAGATCGCCGAGTTCGACCCCGGCACCGGTCCCATGTATTCGGTCGCCTTCGCCGCCGACGGCACGCTTCTGACCGGCGGGATCGACCGCACCATCCGCGACTGGCCGGCCGCGGGAGGCGATGGCACGGTGCTGTTCGCGGGGGCGCCAGAGTAGCATTTCATTGGAGCTATATTTCAGTTCTGCCCCAACTTGCACTATCAACTACTGTTGGTTGCAAATGGGCGGGTGATCTTGAGCAATTTCGAATGGCCGAGTAGGTCGCAGACGGAAGTCTATAGTCCACGTCCGCCGCGTCCCGGGCCTGCCCTATGCCTCGCCCTAGTGGTGCTGGCCGGCTTCGTTCTGTTTGGGCCAGTCCTGAATTATTACCAGCAGTGGTCCGCAATAAGGAAGGCACAGGCCGCCATTCTGGCGAAGGACTATGCGGAAGAGTATCGCCAGCTTTCTTTACTGGCGAATATGGGTAATCCCGATGGCCAGTATGGTCTCGGGGGCCTGTACTGGCAGGGCCAAGGCGTCGCGCAGAATCGCCAGTTGGCTCTCTATTGGTGGCGGAAGGCTGCGGATAGAGGAAACGCCCGGGCTGCCTACGGCATCGGTCGAGCCTATTACGTCGGCGAGGGCGTGGAGAAAGACGACAAGGTTGCGGCGACTTTTGTGAGAAAAGCCGCCGACAATGAAGACCCGAACGGGCAGAGTTTGCTCGGGACGCTTTATGCGCGCGGTCACGGTGTCGATCAGGATTTCAGCAAGGCGTTCCAATGGTGGATGAAGGCCGCTGCGCGTGGCCAGGTGGACGCGCAAGCCGCTGTCGGCAACGCTTACGCTCTGGGCAGCGGCGTTGGAAAGGACGATGCTCAAGCTGTCGTCTGGTATCGCAAAGCGGCTGAGCAAGGTTACATCCCTGCGCAGTCAGCGCTAGGCTCTGCCTATTCGACGGGCAAGGGTGTTGCCAGGAGTGACACCGAGGCAGCGTCATGGTGGCTGAAGGCGGCCAAGCAGGGTGACGTTCCAAGCCAGCTGTGGGTGGCTTATGCCTACGCAAACGGCATAGGCATCGCCAGGGACGGCAAAGCCGCCGAGTTCTGGTGGCTGGCAGCTGCGAAAACAGGCAATGCCGATGCCGAGTTCAGCTTGGGTCAACTCTATTATCTCGGAGTACTGGGAAAGCCGGACTATCCGGAAGCAGCCAAATGGTTCCTGAAGGCGACGGAACACGGCAACGCCCGGGCAAAGACCTACATCGATCTTATGAGGCAAAACGGCCAGTTCGACAGCAAGACGCTGTGAGGTGCTTTGTCATTGACGCCCCGCGGCTCGAACCTAGTTCTCCTCGCATGGCGCCACGCCTGCGACGCGTGCCCGCCCGACTCACGCAAGGAGTACCTCCTTGAAACGCTTCTGGACCGGCGTTCTCATCCTCATTGTAGTCTGCCTGGCGGGTTTCGCCGCCTATGCCTGGAAGCCGGCGATCGACCCGATCGAACCGCCGCAACGCGCCTCCTTCGACCACGCGCTGATCGTGAAGGGGGCGGTGGTCGCTTCGGTCGGCAACTGCACGGCCTGCCATACCAAGCCCGGCGGAAAGTCCTTCGCCGGCGGGCTGGCGGTGCCGACGCCATTCGGTACCATCTATTCCACCAACATCACGCCGGACCCCAAGACCGGTATCGGGCGCTGGTCGGAAGCTGCCTTCAGCCGGGCGATGCGGGAAGGCGTCGAGCGCGACGGCGATCACCTTTATCCGGCCTTCCCGTTCGACCATTTCACGCTGGTCTCCGACGAGGACAACAAGGCGCTCTATGCCTATCTGATGACGCGGCATGCCGTGGAGAATCGACCTCCCGCCAATGAGCTGCCGTTCCCGCTCAACCTGCGCTTCGTGCTGGCGGGCTGGAAGCTGCTCTTCTTCGACAAGGGCGCCTATCGCGAGGATGCCTCGCAGAGCGCCGAATGGAACCGCGGTGCCTATTTCGTCGAAGGGCTTGGCCATTGCGGCGCCTGCCACACGCCGCGCAACCTGCTGGGCGCCGAGCGGAAAGGCGCGCATCTGGCAGGCGGCGAAGCAGAGGGCTGGGATGCCTTCGCGCTCGACAGATCGTCCTCCGCGCCAATCCCATGGACGCATGACAGCCTCTTTGCCTATCTACGCCAGGGCTGGCATGCCGATCACGGCGTGGCCAACGGACCGATGGCCGAGGTCACCGGCAATCTCGGCCGACTGCCGGATTCCGACATCAGCGCCATCGCCACTTACCTGGTTTCCCAAATGGGCGAGCCGGTGCCGGAGCGCGCGGCGGCAGCCGAGGACATCCGCAAGAAGCTTTCGATCGACCAGGGTGGCACGCCGATACCGGCCAGCGCCACCACCGGCAGCCCGACAAGCCGCGGCGGCGCGATTTACCAGGCGGCCTGCGCCACCTGCCATGACGGCAGCCGCCCGCAGCCCTTCGGCGGCATCGATTTCCATCTCTCCAGCACGATCGCCGCGCGCGATCCGCAAAATGCAATCAACGTCGTGCTCTTTGGCCTGCCGGCGGCGAGCGGCCGGGAGAGCCCGATCATGCCGGGCTTCGCCGCGACGCTGACCGACGATCAGGTGGCGGACCTGCTCGGCTATCTGCGCGAGGCCTATGCCCAGAAGCCGGCATGGGCGGACGCGAAAGCGAAGACCGCCGACACCAGGAGCGGCAAATACCGGGTCAGCGTCCGGCCTTCGGACGGCATCGAGCGCAGCCCGGACAATGTGGGAGCCAAGGACTGATGGTCAAGCTCAACGTCAATGGCACGTCACATGACGTCGACGTCGATCCGGCGACGCCGCTGCTCTATGTGCTGCGCAACGATCTGAAGCTCAACGGAGCAAAGTTCGGTTGCGGCCTCGGCCAGTGCGGCGCCTGCACGGTGATGGTCGACGGCAAGGCGGTCTTTTCCTGCCTGACGCCGGCCATGCTGGTCGAGGGGCGCGAGATCAAGACGGTCGAGGGCCTTGGCACCATCGACGATCCCGGCCCGATGCAAAAAGCTTTCATCGAACAACAGGCGGCGCAATGCGGCTATTGCATTGCCGGCATGATGATGCGGGCGCAGGCGCTGCTCGAGGCAAAGCCCGATGCCGCCGACGCCGACATCAGGCAGGCGCTGGAGCCCAATCTCTGTCGCTGCGGCACGCATATGCGCATCCTTCGGGCCGTGGCCCGCGCCCGCGACCTGATGCGGGGCAAGTCCGCCGGCAACGTGGCGCCGGCAGCCGCCACCGGGAGGGGATGATGAACGCACCGAACCTGCTTCCCGATGTCACCCGCCGCGGCTTCCTGGCGGGAGCCGGCGCGCTGGTCGTATCCTTCGCCATCCCCGCCGAGGCGCAGCAGGGCGAGGTACCGAGCGCGCCCGGCGCCCAGACGGCGAAACCCGAATTGCCCGGCAGTCTGGCTGATACGCCCTCGCTCGACGCTTGGATCCGCATCGACGCCGACGGTTCGATCACCGTCTTCACCGGCAAGGCCGAGCTTGGCCAGGGCACCAAGACGTCGCTGCGCCAGATCGCGGCCGAGGAGCTCGAGGTCGAGCCGGCGGCGATCAAACTGATCACCGCCGACACCGCGCTGACGCCGAATGAAGGCTACACCGCCGGCAGCCAGACGATCCAGAATTCAGGCACCGCCATCCGCTATGCTTCGGCACAGGCGCGGCAGATCCTGATCGCCAAGGCCAGCGAAAAGTTCGGCGCGCCGGTCGAGGCGCTGAAGGCTGAGGCGGGAGCGGTCGTCGGCCCGAACGGCGCCAAGGCCGGTTATGGCGAACTGGTCTCGGCCGATTTCCTTCATGTCGATGCGGCGGCGGATACCAGGCTCAAGCCGCCGGCAGCCTATCGCGCGATCGGCAAGCCTTTCGCGCGGGTCGACATCCCGGCCAAGGTCACCGGCGGCGAGGCCTATGTCCAGGACATGCGCCCGCCGGGCATGGTTCATGCCCGCGTCGTGCGGCCGCCGAGCTACGGCGCGAAGCTCGCCGACTTCGCCGATGTCGCGGTCAAGGCGATGCCTGGCGTGATCGCCGTGGTGCGCGACGGTGATTTCCTCGCCGTGGTCGCCGAGCAGGAGTTCCAGGCCGTGAAGGCCATGCGCGCCATGGCCGTCGTCGCGAAGTGGCAGGAGCAGCCTGCGCTTCCCGACCCCAACGATATTTCGGCTTTCCTGGAAAAGGCCGTGTCGAAAGTCGGCACGGTGACCTCCGTCGGCGCCGACAGCGCGCCGGGCGCCAGGACGCTCCAGGCGCAATTCACGCGCGCCTACCAGATGCACGGCTCTATCGGTCCATCGAGCGCGGTGGCCATGCTCGACAATGGCCTGACGACGGTCTGGACGCATACGCAAGGCGTCTATCCCGATCGCAAGGCGATCGCCCAGATGCTCGGCGTGCCGCAGGAGAAGGTGCGCTGCATCCACACCGAGGGCTCGGGCTGCTACGGCCACAACGGCGCCGACGATGCGGCGGCCGACGCCGCGCTGATCGCGCAGAAAGTGCCGGGCAAGCCGGTGCGCGTGCAATGGATGCGCGACCAGGAGCATCTATGGGAGCCATACGGACCGGCGATGCTGACCAGGGCGAGTGCCACGCTCGACCAGAACGGCAACATCGTGAACTGGCACTACGACCTGTGGAGCAACAACCATGGCACGCGGCCGGGTTCCGCCGGATCGCTGATCGCCGGCAGGCTGATGGAACGGCATTTCCCGCCCGATCCCGCCGAGCTGCAAATCTCTCCGCTCGGCAATGGCGACCGCAACGCGATCCCGCTCTATGACGTGCCCAACCAGCGCGTGAATTGGCATTTCGTCGCCGACATGCCGGTGCGCGTGTCCGCGCTGCGCGGCCTCGGCGCCTATTGTAACGTCTTCTCCATCGAAAGCTTCATGGACGAGTTGGCGGTGGCGGCGAACGCCGATCCGGTCGAATACCGCCTGCGCCACCTGAAAGACCCGCGCGCCAAAAAGGTAATCGAGGTCGCGGCGCAAAAATTCGGCTGGTCGAGGGATGCTTTGCCGGAAGGCCGGGGCAGGGGTTTCGCCTTCGCCAAATACAAGAACCACGCCGCTTATCTGGCCCTTGCGCTGGAGGCCGATGTCGACAGCGACAGCGGCGCGATCAAGGTGTTGCGCGTCGTTGCGGCGGTCGATTGCGGGGAGGCCGTCGCCCCGGATTCGATTATCAACCAGACCGAAGGCGGCATATTGCAGTCGATGAGCTGGACGCTTTACGAGGCCGTGCATTTCGATCGAACGCGCATCTTGAGTCCGGACTGGTCAACCTATCCGATCCTGCGCTTCAGCGCGGTGCCCGACAATATCGAGGTGCAAGTCGTCGATAATCCCGGCACGCCTTATCTCGGCGTCGCCGAAGCCGCACAGGGCCCTACCGCTGGCGCCATCGCCAACGCATTCCGGAATGCGACCGGCAAGCGCATATACGATCTGCCTTACACGCGAGAGAGGGTGAAGGACGTGCTGGGGGTTTAGGGCGCTTAATCTCCCCTCGAGGAAGATGTCGCCGAAGGGGACAGGGGAGTTCACTGTACAAGTTACGTGCGCGCCGTCATCCTAGGTGGATAGACAAACCTACCAGTCAGCGTCCCGTCCCATCATGCTCAACCTCCACCTCGTCGAAGCCTCGATCGCCGACCTGCGCAGCGGGCTGGAAGACGGCACCGTCACCAGCGTCGAGCTGGTCGGTGCCTATCTCAACCGCATTGCGCATTACGACCGCCACGGCATCGCGCTGAACGCGGTCCCTATCCTCAATCCGAACATGTTCGAGGAGGCGGAAGCTTCGGACCGCCGCCGCCGAGAGGGCAAAGCCCTCGGCCCGCTCGACGGCATCCCTTACACCGCCAAGGACAGCTACAAGGCCAAGGGCCTGACGGTCGCCGCCGGCTCGCCCGCCTTCCAGCATCTCGTTGCCGGCGAGGACGCCTTCACCATCGCCAGGCTGCGCGCCGCCGGCGCGGTATTGATCGGCCTCACCAACATGCCGCCGATGGCCAATGGCGGCATGCAGCGCGGCGTCTATGGCCGCGCCGAGAGTCCGTACAACAAGGACTTCCTCACCGCCGCTTTCGCTTCCGGCTCGTCCAACGGCTCGGGCACGGCGACCGCCGCGTCCTTCGCCGCCTTCGGCCTCGGCGAAGAAACCTGGTCGTCCGGTCGCGCGCCCGCTTCCAACAACGCGCTGGTGGCCTCCACGCCATCGCGCGGCGTGATTTCGGTGCGCGGCAACTGGCCCTTGGTGCCGACCATGGATGTGGTGGTGCCGCACACGCGGACCATTCCCGACATGCTGGAGCTGCTCGACGTGATCGTCGCCGACGATGCCGAGACGCGCGGCGATTTCTGGCGCGTGCAGCCCTGGGTGGCGATCCCGAAAACGTCGGCGCTGCGGCCGGCGAGCTACGCCGCGCTTCCGCTGCAAGGCGCGCTGAAGGGCAAACGCCTCGGCGTGCCGAAAATGTATATCGGCAAGGATGATGGCGCCGACCGGCCGATCGAGACGCGCGCCTCGGTGCTGGAGCTTTGGCGTCAGGCGGCGCGCGATCTCGAAGCGCTCGGTGCTGAAGTGGTCGAGGTCGATTTCCCCGTCGTCTCCAACTACGAGCGCGATCGTCCGGGCGTGCTGTCGATGGTCGACCGTGGCCTTGTGCCGGCTGAATTCGCCGAGCGCGAGATCTGGGACCTGTCCATCTGGTCCTGGGACGATTTCCTGCGCGCCAATGCCGATCCCGCGATCCCCGATCTTGCTTCGGTCGACGGCGCAAAGATCTTTCCGCAGCCGCCGGGCACCTTGCGCGACCGTTATGGCGAGGTCGATTTCGATCTGGCGCAGTATGTCGAGCGGGCGAAGCAGGGCGTGGCGCCGCTCGAGGGCATTCCCACCATCGAGGCCGGATTGAAAGGCCTGGAGACAACGCGCCGTATCGATTTCGAGGAGTGGCTCGATGCCAACCGCCTCGACGCCGTGGTGCTGCCGGCGGTCGCCGATGTCGGTCCGGCCGATGCCGACGCCGACGAGGCTTCCGCACGGCTTGCCTGGCGCAACGGCACCTGGGTCGCCAACGGCAATCTCGTGTGGCGCCATCTCGGCATCCCGACGGTGACGGTGCCGATGGGAACGATGGCCGATATCGGCATGCCGGTCGGCCTCACCTTCGCCGGCAAGGCTTATGACGACGTGGCATTGCTGACCATCGCCGGCGACTATGAGCGGGCCACCAGACGCCGCACCGTTCCGCCGCGCACGCCGGCGCTGGCCGGCGATGTGTTCGAAGGCAGGGGAGCGGCTGCCGGCGATGCGCCGCTCACGCTGGCGCTGACCGCCGAGACGACGCGCTCCGGCGACACCGACGAGATCGCGATCGTGTTGGACGTCGGCGCGGACGAGCCGGCCGCGGTCAAGGTTCACGTCAATGGCGAGCCTGTCGTCATGCGGGCGGAGGGCAACCGCCAGACCGGTCGGGTGGTCGTGCCGGCATCGACGCATCAGGGCTTCCACAGCGTCTGGCGCGGCGCCTATGGCTCGATCGTCACGGCCATCGCGCGCCTGCCCGACGGGCACTGTAAGGGAACCTTCACGATCACTGGCGGGATCGGGTGACAGGCCACCACCGATCTGGCAGAGTGACCTTAAGAGGCCGGGCTGGTCCGTTGTGTTTACTGCTCGGAGGGGGATTTGTACGCTGGCGGCTCAGTGCGATTGCATGCCGGAGTTCGGTTCAGGCTGATCCGCATCGTCGTGGCATTGGCGGGACTTGCCGTGGTGCTCGACGGCTGCGCCAACCCCAAGGTCATCGAAAGCGCCGTGCCCCAGGCTGCCACGCCGAAGGCCGCAACACCGAAGCCTGCCAAAGTGGCCGTCGCCTCGCCGGCCGCCTCACCAGCGGTGGCGCCCGTTGTCGCGTCCCGGCCGTCCTGCACCGACCAGTGGAAATCCCACGGGCATACCACCCAGCCGGAGGCGCAGGCTTTCGCGAAAAATTGCCTCGCGGGGCAGGGCGCGCTGACAAAAATGGTCGATCATAAGACCGTGACGCGCAAGCTGACCTACCTGATCGATGCCGAAAAGCCGCTGAGCGGTCTCGAGCCTTCCGACATAGGGGTTTTCTGCCCCGGCTATCTGCGCCAGGACCGCGGCGGCCGCGCTGTGTTCTGGCGTACGCTGCTTGCCGACCTGGTCAGCGCGGAATCCGTCAACAGCAGCTCCGCCGCCTATTGGGAAGAGGACCAGGACCAGTATTCGATCGGCTTGCTGCAATTGTCGCTTTCGGACGAGCAGAGATACCATTGCGGCTTCAAGTCGGAGGTCGACATCACCGATCCCGACCGCAACCTTGCCTGCGGCGTCAAGATCGTGACGATGCTGGTCGGCGCCGACGGTGCGCTCGGCGGTGGCCAGGGCACGGAAATGAAGGGCATCGGCGCCTACTGGCAGAATTTGCGCCGGCCTTCCGAAATGCGCGGCAAGCTGATCGCCGCCACCCGCGCGATTCCGCAATGCGTGGCCGACCCGAGGAATGCCTAGGCGGATAGCAGGACGATTGGCGGCACAGGCTGGCGAGGCGCGTTATTTCCCCCTCGAGGGAGGAGAAAGATGCGGCGCTACTCCAGCCAGTCCACCACTAGCGCCATCACACCGAACACCGCGGCGGCCGCGCACACCGCGTTCCAGCCGCCCCAGGCCCAGGCAATGCCGGCAAGCAGCGAGCCGATTGCGCCGCCGATGAAGAAGATGCCGACGAATAGCCCGTTGATGCGGCCACGTGCCTTCGGCTGCAAAAGATTGACGGCACGGCGGCCCAGCGTCTGGTCGCCGACGACGCCGACGTCGAGCAGCACCGCGCTTACCCCCATCAGCACCAACGGCAGCCATGCGCCACCGGCCTCGACGGCCCCGGCCGCGGATGGTGCGTTTCGGCGCTGTCTTGTTCTTGACCCATCCCCCACCCACGCTATCTTCGCCGCCATGCCAGAGACCGCCCCCTCCGCCGCTGCGCCGCTGATCGTCATCGATCTGCAGACCAACATGTTCGACGGCCGTTTCGAGCCGCCGATCCACGACGCCGACACGATCGCCGAGCGCGCCCGCAGGCTGATCGACTGGGCGCGGCGTTCCGGCCGCAAGGTGGCGTTCATCCGCCATGACGGGCCGGAGGGCGACCCGCTGGCGCCGGGCGCTTCCGGCTGGCCGGTATGGCCGCTGCTCGGCCAGGCCGCCGACGAACCGACCTTCGGCAAAAGCGTCGGCAACGCCTTCTCCAACCCCGACCTCGCCGAATGGGTGGCGGGGCAGGGTGCTGACGACGTCGTGCTCCTTGGTGCCCAGACCGATTTCTGCGTCGCCGCTACCGTGAAGGGAGCCTTCGCCGAGGGGCTTGGGGTCACCGTGGTCTCCGACGCGCATTCGACGCTGGATTCACTGAAGGAGAAGGCGCCCGATATCATCGCTCGCCACAACGAGGCCTTCGAGGGGCAGGGCGCGCGGATGACGACCACGGCGGAGCTGGTTGGGAGTTGAGCGCTTTCTTCCTTCTCCCCTTGTGGAGCACCCCTATCCGTCGCCTTCGGCGACACCTTCTCCCGCAAGGGGAGAAGGAATAACCCAACCCAAGGAGCCTATCTTGCCCACCCTCGATCTTCCCGCCGAAGGCGGCTGCCGCTGCGGCCGCGTGCGCCTGAAGATTTCGGCAAAGCCGCTGCTCACCATGGCCTGCCATTGCACCGGCTGCCAGTCGATGTCGTCCAGCGCCTATTCGCTGAGCGCGGCAATCCCCTCGGAAGGTTTCGAGGTGACCAAGGGCGAGCCGGTGGTCGGCGGCCTGCATGGCGCATCGAAACACTATTTCTGCGGCTATTGCATGACCTGGATGTTCACCCGACCGGAAGGGATCGACTGGTTCGTCAACCTGCGCCCGACCATGCTCGACGAGCATGCCTGGTTCGCGCCCTTCATCGAGACCTGGACCAGTGAGAAATTGCCCTGGGCGACGACATCGGCCGCGCACAGCTACCAAGCGCTGCCGTCCTTCGAGGAATATGAGCCGCTGGTCGCCGAATACGCCGGCACGCAAGGCTGACCAAAAGCGGGGCCGATCAAAAAAGCGGCGACCTAGGGCAAGGTCGCCGTTGCCATTTCCGTTCATGGTCGACGCGGCCGTTGGGGGCGCATTGTTGGGGATGTGCTTGGGCGTCCGCGTCGACCACGGCGGCCTCATACCGCAGACTGCACCATGGCACATTTGCCGCCCGCTGAAACTTCCGCGAAAACGGTATATGGCGGCTCTTCCCTTCTCCCCTTTGTTTGGGAGAAGGTGGCCGAGCGAAGCTCGGACGGACGAGGAGTGTTCCAGCTTGGCGATATCGCTTGCTCAGCCGTGGCCGTGCGGCCCTCACCGGCGCCTCATTCCTTCCAGCAACCGTCTCGGCGCTGCGCGCCGATCCGCCTTCTCCCACAAGGGGGCCCGCAAGGGGGAGAAGGCGAAGGCGAAACACTTTCTCCCTCGATCCGCATTGACCTGGTCCGCCCGGCCGGCGACGACTGAGGCTTTCCTTTTCAATGGATTGCATCGTGGACCAGACTCATTTTCTCAACGCCAGGCTTGCCGACGGCACGGTCGCCGACCTCGCCGTCGCCGGCGGCCGTTTCAGCGCCATCGTGCCTGCAGCCAATGCGACGACGCCGCCGGCTGGCGCCATCGATCTCGCCGGCCAGCTCGTGCTGCCGGCTTTCGTCGAGGGTCATATCCATCTCGACACCTCCTTCTATGGCGATGCCTGGCGCCCGCACATTCCCTGCACCAATGGTTTTGACGTGCGCGAGCGGGTCGCCTTCCAGATGCGCAATCTCGAGCAGGCCGCGCCGATGGAAGAGCGCGCGAAAAGCCAGCTCGAGCTCTGCGTCGGCAATGGCAGCCTTACCATGCGCAGCCATGTCATGGTCGACGCCGCGGTCGGGCTGAAGCATGTCGAGACGATCCTTGGCGTGCGGGAGAAATACCGCGACTTGATCGACATCCAGCTCGTCGCCTTCCCGCAGAGCGGCATTCTGTCCTCGCCAGGCACCGCGGAGCTGCTCGACGAGGCGCTCAAGCTCGGCTGCGACCTGATCGGCGGGCTCGACCCGGCAAGCTTCGACCGCGATGTGAAAGGCCATCTCGATGTCGTCTTCGGCCTTGCCGAAAAGCACGGCGCCGGCGTCGACATCCACCTGCATGACCGCGGCACGCTTGGCCTGTTCGAGATCGAGGAGATCGTCGCCCGGACCGCGGCACTGGGCATGCAGGGAAAAGTCGCCGTCAGTCACGCCTACGGGCTGGGCGACATCTTCGCCGATGCGTTGGCCGGAGCCGGCGAGCGGATCGCCGCCGCCGGCGTCGCCATCATGACCAACGCGCCCGGCGATCATCCTTTCCCGCCGGTGGCGGCGCTGCGCAAAGCGGGCGTCACGGTCTTCGCCGGCTCCGACAACATCCGCGATTCCTGGTGGCCCTATGGCGATGGCGACATGCTCAACCGCGCCAACATGATCGGCTACCGCTCCGGCTTCTACGAGGACCGGGAACTGGAAGCCGCTTTCGACGTGGTGAGCCATGCCGGCGCCAAGGTGCTCGGGCTCGAGGGCTACGGCATCGCCGTCGCCGCCAAAGCGGATTTCGTCGCGCTGAAGGCAGAGCATGTCCCGGAAGCGGTGGTCGCGGTGTCGAGGGATCGCACGGTCTATCGCGCGGGCAGGGCAGTGGCGCGAGGCGGGAAGGTGGCGGCGTAGGACGTCGCCTCCTGGAAGGCGGGCCTTCGCTTGACAACGTCTATTCGGATGCCGCACCCTTCCGTGCAGCTTGGGGACTTGGCCATGAAGAAAGAATATTCAAAGCCGGCGCTCGTCCGTAAAGGCCGGCTCTCAGCGCGGACCGCGCAGCAGACCGGATCGGATGCGCAGGCGCCGGAGTAACGCGCGCCCTCCCTCTCGGCTGAATGTATCGGCGATAAGACCAAGCGTCCGACATTGCAGGCACGCAGTTCGGCGACTGGCGCGCCGCCGCATGGTCGATCCCACAAATTAGTTTGCATGCATATGTTTCAAGCCCCTCCGGTTTCGTGAAGCATTTCACCGTTCGCGCGCAATCCACCGGTTACAGACGCATCGCAAAAGCGGCACCGGGAAGAGGCGGCACCGGTTTTCCGCCGCTGATCTATGGAGGTTTCCATGTTCAAAAGTCTTAACCGAATCCGCGCCGCCTTCGAGCAGGCCAGCAAGCGCCGCCGCACGACGCGTCAGCTGAACGAACTGCCGGCGGAGGTCCAAAAGGACATTGGCTGGCCGGAACAGTCGAACCACCTCGACGAGATCCGGTTGCCGTTCTGATCGCGGCCGCCTGCGGGCACTGGCAGACGGATCGGGGGTTGCTATCCCAGCCACCACCATAAACCGCCGACCGCCAGCGCGATCAGGACCGCAACGCCGGCAAGCATCAGATAGGATCCCATGATCATCTCGTTGATGATCTTCTTGATGCTGGCGCGGTCGTTGAGATTGGGGAAGGGCTCGTTGGGCAGCGCGACCCCGAGGAAATCGCAGAGCGGCGCCCAGCCGTCGCTGACCTTGAACACCAAAAGCTTCTCCGGCGGCACCGCCGCCTTCACCTCGTCGATATAGGAATTGTAGCGCGCCACCGCCTTATCGCGGTCGTTCATCACGCCCTTCAGCGTTCGGCCCCAGATCAGCTTGCGCGACATATCGCCGAACTTGCGGCCGAAGGGTGTGAGCCATTCCAGCACTTTGAATTGCCAGACGTTCTCGGTGAAGTAGATCGTGTCGATTGTGCTGTCATACCAGGCTTCGCCTCCGCGCGGATGCAGTGTCAACAGCACTTTAGCGTCGGGATAAGCGGCCATCAGCTCACGCCACACGCAGCAGCCCGGATTGTCGACGGTCGCCCGGTAGTTGGAAAAGACCCGGTTCCAGTCATGCTGGCTGCCCGGCGGGCTGTTCGCCACCTTACGCCAGAAGTCGAGGTGGCCCTTGTTGGCCTTGTTGATGATGACTTCCTGCATGTGGTAGCTCGGAAAGCCCAGTCGGTTCAGCGCGGCGAAAGTCGACCACGTGCCGGTGCGGCCGAAACCGGCCCCGATGACTTCGAGTGTCATGCGCGTCCCCCCCTTGGTCCGGATTGATTTTCTCTCGGCTTCCGGTTCTTTGGTCGTGATGGTGCGCCCGGCCGGCCGATCGCGCAATGGCTTTCCATTGGCGTCGCACAAATTTTGTGGACCAAAGGTCGCCTGGACGATGCGCCATGGTCGTTTTGTGTATTCACGCGAAAGGCGCGGCCTGATAATAGGTCAACCAAGCTGACCTAAATAAGCACTGCGGGAGGTGCGCCTTGACCCTGTTGAACCTTCTGGCCTCGCGCTCCTCGCGCATGAAGGCTTCGGAAATCCGCGAGCTGTTGAAGCTGCTCGACCAGCCGGACATCATCTCCTTCGCCGGCGGCATTCCCGACCCGTCGCTGTTTCCGGCCGAAGCCATCGCCGATGCCTATCAGGCGGTGCTGGGCGGCAAGGAGGCGGGGGCCGCGCTGCAGTACCAGGTCAGCGAAGGTTTCCTGCCGCTGCGCAAATGGCTGGCCGGTGAAATGGGCAAGCTCGGTGTCCCGTGCGACGAGGGCAACATCTTCATCACCTCCGGCTCACAGCAGGGGCTCGACTATCTCGGCAAGCTGTTCCTGTCGCCCGGCGACACGGCGCTTGTTACCTGGCCGACCTATCTCGGCGCGCTGCAGGCCTTCAACGCCTACGAGCCGCGCTACGACCGGCTCAACCCGGCCGGCGGCAACATGACGCCGCAGGCTTACCGCACCGCGGCGGCGGCTAATGGCGGCAAGGTGAAGTTCGCCTATCTGGTGCCGGATTTCGCCAACCCGACCGGCGAGACGCTGGACGCCAAGCAGCGTGAGGCGGTGCTCGACCTCGCCGGCGAGCTCGACATCGCCGTCATCGAGGACGCGGCCTACCGCGCGCTGCGCTATGACGGCGAAGGCGTGCCGCCGATCCTGGCGCTCGACTGCGCGCGCTCGGGGGGCATCGAGAAGGCGCGTACGCTCTTCTGCGGCTCCTTCTCGAAAGTCATGTCGCCCGGCATGCGTGTCGGCTGGGTCTGCGCGCCGCGCCATGTCGTGGAAAAGCTGGTGCTGATGAAGCAGGCGTCCGACCTGCACAGCCCCTCGATCAACCAGATCGTCATGCACCGGGTCGCCGAGACCATCTTCGATGCCCAAGTGGACAAGCTGATCGGCGCCTACCGCAAGCGCCGGGACGCGCTGCTTTCGGCGCTGGAAGCCAACATGCCCGACGGTATTTCCTGGAGCCGCCCGGACGGCGGCATGTTCGTCTGGCTGACGCTGCCGGATGGCGCTGACGCCACCGAACTTTTGGCGCGCTCGGTCAAGGAGGCGCGCGTCGCCTTCGTGCCGGGCAACGCCTTCTACGCCGACGGCACCGGCCGCAACACGCTGCGCATGTCGTTCACCCTTGCCGACGACCGCGCGGTGAACGAAGGCGTGCCGAGACTGGCGAAGCTGCTGCGGGGGTAAGCCGGCTATCACCTCATTCTCGCGCAGGCGTGATTGGTAGTGCGCAGCTGTGATTGTCCGCGCGACCGATTCCTCGGCTAGTGTCGCGACCGATCCAACACCCCCTGGATCGACCCGACCTTGGGGTCCCACCTCCATGGTCCGAACGAAGAGCCCCGACGGCCTCCACCGGCGGGGCTTTTTTGTTGTCCAGGCAGGCGGTCGCGGCAGTTCGCCCTTTTTCGGGCCGCTTTTCCGCTACGCTGCGTTTTCCAGGGAGGATCAAATGACAACCTTGCGTCTCGGCTTCACCATGCTTGTCCTTGTCGCCTCCGCCGGCCATGCGGCGGCCTTCGAGATCTCCAGCCCGTCGGTTTCGGACGGCAAATGGGACGCGAAATATCTCGGCGACAAGCCCGGCTGCGGTGGGCAAAGCATCTCGATCGCCCTTGCCTGGAAGGATCCGCCCGCCGGCACCAAGAGTTACGCGCTGACCATGTTCGACACCGACGCCAATGGCGGCAAGGGTTTCTGGCACTGGCTGGCCTGGAACATCCCGGCGAGCGCCAAGGGTCTGAAAGAAGGCGCCGGCGCGCAGGGCGGCAAGCGCATGCCCAAGGGGGCGGTGCTCGGCAAGGGCGGCGTCGGCCGCGCCGGCTATTTCGGCCCATGCCCGCCGCCGGGCAGCGGCCAGCATCACTATGTCTTCACGCTCTATGCGCTGGGCGAAAAGACGCTGCGTACGCCGGACAATCCGTTACCGGACATGGTCTCGGTCGCCGCCAAGAGCTCCGCGCTCGGCGTGGCGAGTGTGACGTATACATTCGGCAGGTAGCCGATCTCCCCTCGAGAGGGGAGATTAACCCTTACTCCGCCGCCTCCAGCTTATCCTGCGTCTTCGTCTCGAAGTCGCTGGCGTCATGGCGCTCGCGCAGCTGGAAGGCCGGATCGCCGGACATGCGGTTGACCATGCGGCCGCGGCTTACCGCCGGCCTGGCGTCGATCGCGTCGGCCCAGCGCTGCACGTTCTTGTATTCATGCACCGAGAGGAACTGCGCGGCGTCGTTGTAGCTGCGGCCCTTGGCCAGCCCGCCATACCAGGGCCACACCGCCATGTCGGCGATGGTGTAGTCCGGGCCGGCAAGATACTCGCTCTCGGCCAGCCGGCGGTCGAGCACGTCCATCTGCCGCTTGGTCTCCATGGCGAAGCGGTCGATGGCATATTCGATCTTGTGCGGCGCATAGGCGTAGAAATGGCCGAAGCCGCCGCCGAGATAGGGCGCCGAGCCCATCTGCCAGAACAGCCACGAGAAGGTCTCTGCCCGCGCCGCGCGCTCGGTCGGCAGGAACGCGCCGAATTTTTCGGCGAGATAGGTGAGGATCGAGCCGGATTCGAACACGCGCACCGGCTTCGGCTCGCTGCGGTCCATCAGCGCCGGGATCTTCGAGTTCGGGTTGACCCCGACGAACCCGCTGCCGAACTGGTCGCCGTCGCCGATCTTGATCAGCCAGGCATCATACTCTGCGCCCTTGTGGCCGAGCGCCAGCAACTCCTCCAGCATGATCGTAACCTTCTGGCCATTGGGCGTGGCCAGTGAATAGAGCTGCAGCGGGTGCTTGCCGACCGGCAGTTCCTTCTCATGCGTCGGGCCCGCGATCGGCCGGTTGATCGAGGCGAACTGACCACCATTGGGCTTGTTCCAGGTCCAGACTTTCGGTGGGGTGTATTCGTCCATGTTGGCGGCCCTGTGTTTCAAGCGGCGGGAAGTCCGTCGCGGATGCCGTTAGACTTAGGTGCGGTTCCGCGCGCGTCAAAGAAAAAAGTTCAATCTTCGTTGAACTAGCGCTTGTGCCAGTGCCTTCCCTTCTCCCCTTGTGAAGAAGTTGGATCGGCGCGCGGCGCCGAGACGGGTGAGGGGTGTTCCAGCGGAGGGTGGCGTCTGTGCTCTCTGGAGCCCCCTCATCAGTCGCCTTCGGCGAAACCCTCTCCCACAAGGGGGCAAGGGGGAAATCCGCCCTTGCGCCGCGCTCCTTCGGCCATACTTATAAGCAGAGACCCCCGCAATCCAGGATGGATCGATGACCATCGAGAAAATTTCGCGCTCCGTCGTTGCCGTGCGCGCCACGGTGCCGGACGACGCTTTCACCGCCAATGCGCTGGGCACGCGCCGCGAAGGCAGCGGCGTGGTGATCCGCGACAATGGCCTGGTGCTCACCATCGGCTATCTCATCACCGAGGCCGAGGAGGTGTGGCTGACCGACCAGGACGGCCGCGTGGTCGCCGCGCACGCGCTTGCCTATGACCAGGAAACCGGCTTCGGCCTTGTTCAGGCGCTGTCGCCGCTCAACCTTCCGGCTGTGCAGTTCGGCAATGCCAGGAAGACCAATATCGGCGATGCCGTGACGCTCGCCGACGGCATCGGCCAGCAGGTCGACGCTCACATCGTCACCAAGCAGGAATTCGCCGGCTACTGGGAGTATCTGATCGACGAGGCGATCTTCATTGCGCCCGCCCACCCATCCTGGGGCGGGGCCGCGCTGTTCGATCGCGACGGCAAGCTGCTCGGCGTCGGATCGCTGCGCCTGCAGATGAGCCGCGCCGGCGAGGTGGCCGACATCAACATGGTCGTGCCGATCGATCTTCTGACGCCGATTCTGGACGATCTCATCAAGCGCGGCCAGGCGGCCAAGGCGCCGCGTCCGTGGCTTGGCGCCTTCTCGGCCGAGTCGAACGGCATGGTGGTGGTGATGAGCGTGGCCGAAGGTGGCCCGGCCGCCCAGGCCGGCCTGCGCCAGGGCGATATCATCTCCGACGTGCGCGACGGCGAAGTCGACGGTCTGGCCGATTTCTACAGAAAACTCTGGCAGAACCCGGCCGGCGCGGAGATTCCGCTGCGCGTCGTGCGCGACGGTCGCGAGACCTGGCTGCGCGTCAAATCCGCCGACCGCAATTCCTTCCTGAAGAAACCGCAGTTGCAGTAGAAGCGCCGATGCATCCCCGGCTGCTGAGGTCCTTTCTGGCGGTCGCGCGAACGCGCAACGTCACGCGCGCGGCGCGGGAGCTCCATCTCGCCCAGTCGAGCGTCAGCGACCAGATCCAGGCGCTGGAGGCCGAGCTTGGCGCCAGCCTCTTCACCCGTTCGCGACAGGGGCTGGAACTGACGCCGGCGGGCGAAACGCTGAAACCCTATGCCGAGGACCTGCTGGCGCTTGCCGACGACGCCCGCGCCGCCATCGATGCCACCAGCGCCGAGGCGGCCGGCAGCCTGTCGATCGGCGCGCTGGAGACGATCGCCGCGGCAAGGCTGGCGCCATGGCTTGCTGGTTTCCGCGCCGACCATCCCGGCATCGATATCAAGCTCCGGATCGCCGGCAGCGGCGAGTTGCTGCGCCGGCTGGGTGACGGCGAGATCGACGTCGCTTTCTGCTTCGAGCGACCCGATGCTGGTGAGCCGGACCGGCGCCTTGCCAGACGCGCCGTTGCGGTCGAGCCGCTGGCGCTGATCGCGCCTCCCGGCGACAACCGTGCGGATGTCGATCTGGCGGCGCTGGCCGAAAAGCCTTTCGTCGCCACCGAGACCGGCTGCGTCTACCGCGCCATGGTCGACAAGGCGTTTGCCGAGGCAGGTCTTGGCAAGCCAAGGCTGGCCGCCGAAGCCGGCAGCATCGACGCCATAGCCGGGCTGGTGGCGGCCGGCGCCGGCTTTGGCCTTGTGCCGCGGCTGGCTGTCGTCGCCGCGATCGATCGCGGCGAGGTGGCCGAGCTCGCCTGGCCCGGCTCGGTCCGCTCGGCGGACGTGGTGATGATCTGGCGCCGCCGCCGCGTCCAGCCGCCGGCGTTGAAAGCGTTGCTGACCGCTCTAGGGGAGGGCTTCGTCCCGGTCAAACCAGGCGGTGCCCGCCCTCGACATGCAGCGTCTCTCCCGTCGTAAAGCCATTGCCGATCAGGAAGCGGATTGCGTCGGCGATGTCGTCGGGCCTTCCGACCCGCCCCACGGGCAATCGCTCCGCCATGGCGGCCAGCGTCTGCGCCTTCCCGTCGCCCGCGACAAACTCCCATATCGGCGTATCGACCCAGCCGGGCGACACGGCGTTGACGCGGATCGGCGCGAGTTCCAAAGCCAGCGCTCTTACCAGCCCTTCCAGCGCCGCGTTGACGGCTGCGACCACCGAGCCGCGAGCCGCCGGCCGATAGGCCGCGATGCCGGAGACGAAGGTGAGCGAACCGGTCGGCGGCAGCTTCGGCGCGCCATGCTTGGCGAGCAGCAGCGGCCCGTAAAATTTGCTTTCGACCACCCGCTGCGCGGCCGAAAGCTCGATCTCCGGCAACAGCCGGTAGGCGCCTTCGATGGCGGCGGCGGTGCTGACGATATGGTCGAGCCTGCCGATGCGCTCGAAAAGCGCTGCGACCCCGTCCTCGCGGCTTATATCGACCACGGCTGTCTCGAGCGTGCCCGGCTGGCCGAGTTCTTCCCGCGCCGCGCTCAGCTTCGCCTGCCCGCGCCCGGCGATGATGACGCCGGCGCCTTCCTCGAGACAGCGCTTGGCGAGCGCCAGCCCCATGCCCGAGCTGCCGCCGACGATCAGGATTCTCTGCTTGTCCATGTCCATGCCTTTCTTTTGCCTGGACAGGGTTTGGCAGGCCGCCGCGCGAAGCGGAAACGGAAGAATCCGATGGTGCCATAGGAAGCTCCGATGGCGGGGGGTCGACGCGCTCGCCCCACTTCTACCGCAGGCTCTGGCATAACCGGTCGCGAGACCTGGCCGCGCATGAAATCCGCCGGCCGCGGCTCTTCCTGAGGAACCGCAACTGCGGCAACCTTGACTTGGGCGCGGCCCGATCCAGATGCACGGTACGGGCTCCGAGTTCATGCATTGCGCACCACTCCTGATCGTCGACGCCTTCAGCAGACGAATGCCCGCCGAAAGGAGATATCTGTGAACAACAAGTCGCTTATCATGCTGGCAACGTCGTTGGTTTCCGGCCTCGTATTTTCATTCGGCGCAACGCCCATGGCGGCCGCGCAGAGCGCGGCAACCAACATCGTGGTCGGTGCCGACACGACCTTCCCGCCATTCGAGACCGAGACGAATGGCGAAGTCACGGGCTTCGACATCGACATGATCAAGGCGATCGCCAAGGCCGAGGACATGACGGTCAGCCTGAAAACACTGCCGTTCAACGGGATCATCCCGAGTCTGCAGGCCGGCTCGATCGACGCCGCAGTTGCCGGAATAACGATCAAGACCAGCCGCATGCAGAACGTCGATTTCAGCGACGCCTATTACAAATCCGGCCTTTCGGTGCTGGTGAAGAAAGACTCCGGCATCAAGGGCTTCGACGATCTCAAGGGCCACGTGGTCGCGACCAAGAAGGCAACCTCGTCGGTCGACTACCTGACCGGTCATGGCTTCGCGCCGGATTATGTGAAGCAGTTCCAGAGCATCGATGCAGCCTATCAGGCGCTCGAAACCGGCGGGGCCGACGCGGTCATCTTCGACAATCCTGTCAACGTCAACTTCAAGGCCGGCCACGACAACGTCGAGACCGTGGGCCCGCTGCTGACTGGCGAATATTACGGCATCGCCATCAGCAAGCAAAAGCCGGAGCTTGTCGGGAAGATCAATGCCGGCCTCGCCAAGATCAAGCAGAGCGGCGAATACCAGAAGCTTTTCGAGAAATATTTCGGAGGCGATACCAGTGGTGTCGTCAACGAGGTTCAGAAACCGGCTTCCGTCGCGATTTCGGGCTGAGGCCGTTCGGATCATCCAAACGGCAGATCCCTTCAGCGTTCTCTCCGGCAAGTCGACACGCATGGCGCCAGCCGTGCCATGCGTGTCTTCTGACGAAGCGGGCGGGAATAGCGATCCAAGGCACGGTTCATGGGCCCCATCTGGCAAAACCTACCCGTCATCCTCGATGGCCTGCGGCTTACCATCCAGTATTCGATCGTCGCCATCATCCTGATGGTGGTGATCGGCCTGTGCGCGGCGCTGATGCGCCTGTCGACTGTTGCGCCGCTGCGCTGGATCGCCACCGGCTATGTCGAGATCTTCCGGTCCACGCCGCTGCTGGTGCAACTCTTCTTCATCGTGCTTGGATTGCCTGCGATCCTGCCCGTCAACCAGTGGTTCGGACAGCTGACTTATCCCATTCTCGCCGCCGCGTTCACGCTCAGCCTGAACGAGGGCGCCTATGTCACCGAGATCATCCGCGCGGGCATTCTCGGCGTCGACCGGGGCCAGAAGGAGGCGGCGCAGTCAATCGCCATGAACGGCTTTCAGACGATGCGCTATATTGTTCTGCCCCAGGCGTTCAAGCGGATGATCCCGCCGCTGGTCAACCAGGCTGCCCAGACGATCAAGGATACCTCGCTGCTGGCGCCGGTCGGCATCGCCGAGCTGGTCTACAAGGGCGAGATCGTGATTGCCGAGACCTTTGCGTCCTTTGCGATCTGGGGGCTGATTGCCGCCCTCTATTTCGTCCTCATCTTCTCGCTGTCGAAGTTCTCGTCCTACCTGGAGAGGAGGCTTCAAGTTGATAAACGTTAAGGACCTTCACAAGTCCTTTGGCCACAACGAGATCCTCAAGGGGATAACCACTCATGTGGAGGAAAAGGAGGTCGTCGTCGTCATCGGTCCCTCGGGAAGCGGCAAGAGCACTTTTCTGCGCTGCCTGAACGGCTTGGAGGCGGCAACCAGCGGCGAGATCGAAATCGCCGGCATGATGTTGACCGACCCGAAGACAAACATCCACCAACTACGTCAGCATGTCGGCATGGTGTTTCAGCAGTTCAACCTGTTCAAGCACCTGACCATTCTGGAGAATGTCACGATCGGGCCGCGCAAGGTCAAGAAGATCCCGACCGAGGAGGCCAACAGGGTCGCGCGCGAATTGCTGGCCAAGGTCGGTCTCGTCGGCAAGGAAGCGAATTATCCAGACGAACTGTCCGGCGGCCAGCAGCAGCGCGTGGCAATCGCGCGCTCGCTGGCGATGGGACCGAACGTCATGCTCTTCGACGAGCCGACCTCCGCGCTCGATCCCGAAATGGTGGGCGAGGTGCTTCAGGTCATGAAGACCCTCGCCGTTGAGGGCATGACGATGGTCGTGGTCACCCATGAGATGGGTTTTGCCCGGGAGGTCGGGCACCGTGTGATCTTCATGGATGACGGCATGATCGTCGAGGAGGGAGCGCCGAAAGCGCTTTTCTCGGATCCGCAGAGGAACCGCACAAAGAGCTTTCTGGCGAAAATCCTGTAGCCTTCGACCCGGCGGTCGTCGCTTCAATTCGCAAATGAGGAGCCCGTCGGATCAAGCCGTTTGGCGCCTACTGACAGAAACTGGCACCAACCGTCGCTACAACCGCTGCGGAATCGCCCACACTGGTGGCGACGAAAGACGAGGTGGCGATGGCCCCGATAAAGGTCGACCCGGACAAGGTGCGCGAGTTCCCCGATGCCGACAGCTTCCATGCCTGGCTGGCCGACAACCACGCCGGCGAAAGCGAGGTCTGGATCAAGGTCCATAAGGTCGGGTCGGGGCTGGCGTCGATCACGCCGAAGGAGGCGATCGACGTCGCGCTTTGCTTCGGCTGGATCGACGCGGTGCGCAAGTCGCTCGACGACAAGAGTTTCCTGCAGCGCTACACGCCGCGCGGCAGGAAGAGCATCTGGAGCAAGATCAACATCGACAATGTCGCGCGCCTGATCGAGGCGGGCCGCATGACCAGCCACGGCTTGCGCGAGGTCGAGGCTGCCAAGGCCGACGGCCGCTGGGACCGCGCCTATGGCGGATCGAAGGAGATGACCATACCGCCCGACTTGCAGGCCGCGATCGATGCCGAGCCGAAGGCAAGGGCAATGCTGGAGAAGCTTTCGGCGCAGAACCGGTTCGCGCTCGCTTTTCGCACCCACAACATGAAGACCGAGGCGGGCCGCAAGAAGAAGATCGCCGATCTGGTGGCGATGCTGAAGCGCGGCGAGACGATCCACCCGCAGAAGAAGAAGCCGTAGACGCAAACAAAAACGCCGCCCGGAAGGAGGGCGGCGTTTTCGGGAAGCGATGATCCTGAACCCTTTGCAAGCGGTCCGGGATCATCCGGTCATGAAGTTCGAACCGCGTCAGGCCTTATGCGGCCTTCTTCGCAACATGCTTCTTCACATGGTGCTTGCGCACGTGATGCTTCTTGGCGTGATGCTTCGAGTGCTTCTTCACGTGATGATGCTTGCGGGCATGACGGCGGTGATGCTTGCGATGATGCTTCTTGTGCTCGGCCTTGGCGGCGGGCTTGGCCGTCTCGGTGGTCGCGGCCGAAGCAGTCGTCGTGGTCGTGGTCGCGGTGGTCGTCGCGGCGGCGTTGGCTTCGGTGGTGCCCAGCGCCGGCACCGCGAAAGCGAGCGCGACGGCAAGGCCGAGTGCGGAAAGAACGGTCTTTTTCATAATCGGCATTCCTTGGTTAAGAACAATGTCCTGTGTCGCGCGCCGCAAATCATCGGCTGCTCCGGTGCCGCTTATGGCAGGCGCTCTTTTCGCGAGTTTTTCCCGACTGTTGAATCTTGTTTCTGGATTGTGTCCGGCGCGTCCTCGCCCTCGTGCATTGGGCAAAGGTGACCGCGTAGCGACCCGCGAGGGTGCGCTTTCAGATGCGATAGCATTCCTCGGCGGTGGTAAAATATTGCGGGGGTTCGGAATTGCCCGTCATTCATGAACTGAATCGCATAATGATTGCGAACTCTTCACTCTAATCAATCGGTGCGATCGATGCGATCTTGCTGTCGACACGCACAACCGAAGGAGCGGAAGCAATGACCGGCAGCACAGATCATTCCGGCAAGGTGGCGCTCGTCACCGGCGGCAATCGGGGCATCGGCCTGGAAACGGCGCACCAACTCGCCGAACTCGGCTTCACCGTGCTGATCGGCGCGCGCGATCTTGCCAAGGGCGAGGCGGCGGCGAAGCGGCTTGGCGGCAAGGTCGAAGCCATCGCGCTGGATGTCGCCGCGCCCGAGGCGGCAGCGCGCGCCGCGGCCGAGGTCGAGCGCCGCTTCGGCCGGCTCGACGTTTTGGTCAACAACGCCGCCATCCATTACGACCCTTCGGCGCGCGCGCTCAAGCCCGACTGGACGGTGATCCGCGAGGCCTTCGAGACCAATGTCTTCGGCGCCTGGCGCGTCGCTGCCGCCTTCGCGCCGCTGCTCGGTGCCTCCGGCCATGGCCGGCTGGTCAACGTCTCGTCGGAAGGCGGCTCGCTCGCTTCCATGTGCGCCGGCGCCCCGGCCTATTCGACCAGCAAGGCGACGCTCAACGCGCTGACCCGCATCCTGGCCGCGGAGCTGCGCGGCGCCGGCGTGCTGGTCAACTCGATCTGCCCCGGCTGGGTCGCGACCGACATGGGCGGTCCCGGCGGACGCCCGGTGGCGCAGGGAGCGGCCGGGATTGTCTGGACCGCGACCTTGCCCGACGACGGCCCGACCGGCGGCTTTTTTCGCGACGGCAAGCCGCTGCCGTGGTGAGCGGGCGTCGATGAGATGGATATTTCCCAATTTGGGTAAGTACCCTTTGTTCCCAGTTTGGGAAATGGCTATATGCAAATCGTCAGCAGGAAAACGCTCGTCACCTTCTGGACGAAGCATCCGCAATCCAGAATGCCGCTGACGGCCTGGTTCAATGCATCGAGCAAGGTCGACTGGAAGGGACCGGCTGACGTCAAGGAACAGTTCGGCGCAAATGTCGATTTCGTAGCTGATAACCGTCCGGTGTTCGACATTGCGGGCAATAAGTACCGGCTGATTGTGCATGTAAGCTACACGTTCAAGAGAGTGCTGATCAAATTCGTCGGCACTCACGTCGAGTACGACAAGATAGACGCGGAGAAGGTGTGATGGACAACATCCGACCCATTAAGACCGAAGCCGATTACGATTGGGCGATTGCGGAGATCACTCGCTATTTTGACAAGGAGCCCGTTCCCGGCACGCCTGACGCCGATCGTTTCGATGTTCTTGCTGAACTTATCGAAGCATACGAGACAAAACACTACCCTATCGCGGAAACCGACCCGGTGGACGCGATCACTGCTCATATGGAGATGGCCAATCTCAGCAGGCAAGCGCTGATAAAGCTGCTCGGGTCGGCGTCGCGTGCATCTGAGATTCTAGCCCGCAAGCGAGCGCTGACGATGGACATGGCTTTCAAGCTCAATCGTGAATGGCATATCCCTGCAGAGGTCCTGATCGTCCCTTACCACTTGGCCGATCAGGGCAACACAAAGGACAGAAAAGCCGCCGCTCGCGCTTGACCGTCCCGGGGCGCCTCATCACCATACGACCGCCGCTTGATCGTCTCCGGCAACTGGTCATCCCAATCTTCTGCCATGCTACGAAAATAGCATTCTCGGCCCGCGACATGTGGTGCTAGGCTCGCGCCCGTGCCCCCAAGGCACGCCGTGGCCCAGCCCGCAAACAAGAGGACCCGCGAGAGGAGGAGCGGCAGAGCGGGATCGAGGCTCCAATCCAAAATCCGAAGGAACTGTTGAACCATCGCGAGGCAGCCGCGTTTGCAATGGTTGCCATATGGGAGGAACCACCAGTGAAAGCATCCTATCTCGTCTCGGCCGCGCTCCTTGCGGCATCCGCAATGCCGGCCGCGGCCGGCGAAATCTCCGACGGCAAGGTCAAGATCGGCATCCTCAACGACCAGTCGGGCGTCTATGCGGATTTCGGCGGCAAGTGGTCGGTCGAGGCCGCCAAGATGGCGGTCGAGGATTTCGGCGGCAAGGTGCAGGGCGCGCCGATCGAGATCGTCAGCGCCGATCATCAGAACAAGCCCGACATCGCCTCCAACATCGCGCGCCAGTGGTACGACACGGAGCAGGTCGACGCGATCATGGAGCTCACGACGTCTTCCGTGGCCTTGGCCGTCCAGGGGCTTTCCAAGGAAAAGAAGAAGATCGACATCGTCACCGGCGCAGCCTCCACCGACCTCACCGGCAAGCAGTGCTCGCCCTATGGTTTTCACTGGGCCTATGACACCCATTCGCAGGCTGTCGGCACCGGCGGCGAGTTGGTCAAGCAGGGCGGCGACAGCTGGTATTTCATCACCGTCGACTACGCCTTCGGCTATTCGCTGAAGGACCAGACCGCCAAGCTGGTCGAAGCCAGCGGCGGCAAGGTGCTGGGCGAGGTGCGCTATCCGCTCGGCTCCACCGACTATTCCTCCTTCCTGCTCCAGGCGCAGTCCTCCGGCGCCAAGATCGTCGGGCTTGCCAATGCCGGCCTCGACACCTCGAACTCGATCAAGCAGGCGGCGGAATTCGGCATCGTCGCCGGCGGCCAGCGGCTGGCGGCACTTCTCTTCACGCTCGCCGAAGTGCATGGGCTCGGCCTCCAGGCGGCGCAGGGCGTGGTGCTGACCGAAGGCTTTTACTGGGACCGCGACGACAAGAGCCGCGAATTCGCCCAACGCTTCTTCAAGCGCACCAACCGCATGCCGAACATGATCCAGGCCGGCACCTACTCGGCGGTGACGCAGTATCTGAAGGCCATCGACAAGGCCGGCACCGACGAGACCGAGGCCGTGGCCAAGGAACTGCATGAAATGCCGGTCAACGACGTCTTCACCGCCAACGGAAAGGTGCAGACCGACGGCTCGATGGTGCACGACATGTATCTCTACCAGGTCAAGAAGCCGGAAGAGTCGAAGAAGGACTGGGACTACTACACCTATCTGGCGACCATTCCCGGCGACAAGGCCTTCATGAAGGCCGAAGACAGCGGCTGCCCGCTCGTCACCAAGTGACGCTCGACACCGCCACCGCTGTTCGCCCGGACAGCACCGATCAGACGCCGCGGGTGGTGCTTTCCGCCCGCGGCCTCAGGCGCGACTTCGCCGGCTTCGTCGCGGTGAAGGATGTCGACCTCGACGTCCATCACGCAAAAATCCATGCGCTGATCGGCCCGAACGGCGCCGGCAAGACCACGATCTTCAACCTGTTGACCAAATTCCTGCAGCCGACCAGCGGCAGGATCGAATTGCTCGGCACCGACATCACCCGCGCGCCGCCGGCTAAAGTGGCGCGCATGGGCCTCGTCCGTTCCTTCCAGATATCGGCGATCTTTCCGCATCTTTCCGTGCTCGACAATGTGCGCGTGGCGCTGCAGCGTCCGGGCGGGCTCGGCTACCAGTTCTGGCGCCCGGTCGTCGCGCTGGATCAGCTCACGCCAAGGGCGAGCGAGCTGCTCGCCATCGTAGGTCTTGACGACGCGGCACATCGGCTCGCCGGCGATCTTTCCTACGGCCGCAAGCGCGTGCTGGAGATCGCGACCACGCTGGCGCTCGACCCGAAAGTGCTTCTGCTCGACGAGCCGATGGCCGGCATGGGACATGAGGATGTCGGCATGATCTCCGGCATCATCCGATCGTTGGCGAAGGACCGCGCCGTGCTGATGGTCGAGCACAACCTCACCGTGGTTGCCGACCTCTGCGACTGGATAACCGTCATGCAGCGCGGCCAGGTGCTGGCGGCCGGCGACTATGCCACCGTCAGCCAGGACGAGCGCGTGCGCGTCGCTTACATGGGGACGGAGCATGAGTGAGCCGCTGCTTGCCGTGCGCGACCTCCACGCCTGGTATGGCGAAGGCCATGCGCTGCACGGCGTCGACCTCGATGTCAGGCGCGGCGAGACCGTGACGCTGCTCGGCCGCAACGGCGTCGGCAAGACGACGACGTTGCGCGCCATCATGGGCCTGATCCGCAAGCGCACCGGCTCCGTCACCTTCAACGGCAAGGACCTGATCGGCCTGCCGCTTCACCGCGTCGCCCATCAGGGCATCGGCTTCGTGCCTGAAGAGCGCGGCATCTTCGCCACCCTTACCGTCGACGAGAACCTGATCCTGCCGCCGGTCGTGGCCAAGGGCGGCATGAGCGTGGAAGAAATCTTCGAGCTCTTCCCCAACCTCAAGGAACGCCGCGACAGCCAAGGGACAAAACTGTCCGGCGGCGAACAGCAGATGCTGGCGATTGCGCGCATCCTGCGCACCGGCGTCGAGATGCTTTTGCTCGACGAGCCGACCGAAGGCCTGGCGCCGGTCATCGTCCAGCGCATCGGCGAGCTGCTGGCGACGCTGAAGAAGCGCGGCATGACCATCCTGCTGGTGGAACAGAACTTCCGCTTCGCCGCCCGCATCGCCGACCGCTTCTACCTGATGGACCACGGCAAGGTGGTGGAGGGTTTTGCCGTCGGCCAGCTGTCCGCGCACACCGACAAGCTGCACGAAGTGCTGGGGGTATGATCGCGCCATGTTGACGGTCTTCGGCATCCCCATCCAGGCCTTGCTCGGGCAACTCCTTGTCGGCCTGATCAACGGCTCCTTCTACGCCATGCTCAGCCTCGGCCTCGCCGTTATCTTCGGTCTGCTGCGCATCATCAATTTCGCCCATGGCGCGCTCTATATGCTGGGTGCCTTCATCGGCTATCTGCTGCTGGTGCATTTGGGCATCGGCTACTGGCCGGCGCTGGTCCTTGTGCCGCTTATCGTCGGCCTGTTCGGCATGGCGGTCGAGCGCCTTGCTTTGTCGCGGCTCTACCGCCTCGACCCGCTTTACGGCCTGCTCTTCACCTTCGGCCTCGCCTTGGTGATCGAAGGCGTGTTCCGCTATTACTACGGCGTCTCGGGCAATCCCTATGCCGTGCCGACACTGCTCGCCGGCGGAACCAATCTCGGCTTCATGTTCCTGCCCAACTACCGCGGGTGGGTGGTGGTGGCTTCGCTCATCGTCTGCATCGGCACCTGGCTGCTGATCGAAAAGACGAGACTTGGCTCCTATCTGCGCGCGGCGACCGAGAACCCGCAACTGGTGCAGGCCTTCGGCGTCAACGTGCCGCTGCTGCTCACGCTCACCTACGGGCTTGGCGCGGCCCTTGCGGGGCTCGCCGGCATTCTCGCCGCTCCGGTCTACCAGGTCAGCCCGCTGATGGGCTCGGACCTGATCATCGTCGTCTTCGCCGTCGTCGTGATCGGCGGCATGGGCTCGATCCTGGGCGCCATCGTCACCGGCTACATGCTCGGCCTCGCCGAGGGCCTGACCAAGGTTTTTTACCCGGAAGCCTCGAACCTGGTCGTGTTCGTCATCATGGTGATCGTGCTGCTCTTGCGCCCGGCCGGTCTGTTCGGAAGGGATGCCTGAAATGAGCGATGCAACCCTTCACCAGGAACGCGCCGCCGCCTCTCTCAGGCTCGAACGGGGGCTGATAGCACTGGGCATCGTGGCGCTGATCGCCGCGCCCTTCTTCGTCTATCCGATCTTCGTCATGAAGATGCTGTGCTTCGCCTTGTTCGCCTGCGCCTTCAACCTCTTGCTCGGCTATACCGGCCTGCTCTCCTTCGGCCACGCCGCCTTCTTCGGCGGTGCGGCCTATTTCTGCGCCTACGCCGTGAAAGCCTGGGGCTGGCCGCCGGAGGCAGCCATCCTGCTCGGCACCGCGGGCGCCGCGGGCATGGGCCTCGTCATGGGCTTCCTCGCCATCCGCCGGCAGGGCATCTATTTCTCGATGATCACGCTTGCGCTGGCGCAGATGTTCTATTTCTTCTGCGTCCAGGCGTCCTTCACCGAGGGCGAGGACGGCATCCAGGGCGTGCCTCGCGGCCACCTCTTCGGCGTCGTCGACCTCAACGTCACCATGAACATGTATTTCTTCGTGCTTGCCGTCTTCCTCATCGGCGTCTTCGCCATCTGGCGCATCGTCAATTCGCCCTTCGGCATGATCCTGCGCTCGATAAGAGAAAACGAGAACCGCGCCATTTCGCTCGGCTATTCGGTCGGCCGCTACAAGCTCGCCGCCTTCGTCATGTCGGCGGCCCTTGCCGGCTTCGCCGGCGCGACCAAGGCGATCGTCTTCCAGTTCGCCACCCTCACCGACGTCACCTGGCAGATGTCGGGCGAGGTGATCCTGATGACGCTGCTTGGCGGCATCGGCACCATGGTCGGTCCGGTGGCGGGCGCCGGCCTTGTCGTCGGTCTCGAAAACACCTTGGCCACCTCGGGCTTTCCGGTGACGATCGCCACGGGGCTGATCTTCATGATCTGCGTGCTCATCTTCCGGCGCGGCATTGTCGGCGAGGTATATGCACGGTGGCTGGCGCCGGCGGCCGAGGACGGCAACCGTGACAAGCTTTGATTTCATGGCTTTGAGCGATCAGCCGACCGTGGCTGGATCGCCAAAGCCTGCCTTCAGGCTGCCCGCTTGGGTTCGACCGCGAACGGGCTGAGCCCGAGCCAGGTTTGCATCTTCCTGCCGATGGCCTTGTCGCCGGTCAGGACGACCTTCACGCCGGCCTTCTCGACGGTCAGCAGGCCCATCCAGATTGCGGTCATCGTGTGGAGATCGGTCGAGACGTAAAGGTCGACCTCGAAACCCGGATCGTACCAGCATAAATCGACCTCGCCATGCTTCTCGACGATCAGCCACCACGAGCGTTTCGACGCCGGGAGATCCTGATACAGAAATTGTATCACGGTTCTTCCCTCGGGCAGCGGCGAGGGGTTCAGATTACGCCGCATGTCCCACATCAGCAGGGACGGATCGAGGTTCTTCAACGACAGCCTGGACTCGACCCATTTCTGACCCCAAAAGCCCATCGCCTCGACGACAGGGCGCAAGTCGCGTCCCGCCTCGGTCAACCGATAGTCGAAGATACCCTTCTCGCCGGGGACTTCCCGGCGCTCCACAATCCCCGCCAGCTCCAGCTCCTTCAGCCGTTGCGACAGAAGGGTCGGCGACATTTTCGGCACGCCGCGGCGCAGGTCGTTGAAGCGGGTCGAGCCCGCCACCAGTTCGCGCATCAGCACCATCGTCCAGCGGGTGCACAGCACCTCGGCGGCCATCGATAGCGGGCAGAACTGCTTGTATCCGTGCTGGGCCATGATCTGTGTCCTCCCTCGAAACTGGGTGGAACATTAGACCTTCATGAATGAAGCGGCGAGTACAGAAACTGTACCGGTCCGGTACAGATCGCGGACTGGTTGGCGCGAGCCCTGCCGTGCGAGCCGTTTTGGCCGACGCACGGGATACCCCTGTGCGCAGCAACCAGGAGACTGACCATGACCGCTTACCTTATCGCGGATATCAAGGTGAAAGATCCGAAATGGATACCGGACTATGCCGCGACCGTGCACGACCTCGTTCACAAGCACGGCGGCAGATATCTGGCGCGCAGCGGCAATGTAAAGACGCTCGAGGGCAAGCCGCTCGACACGACGCTGATCGCGCTGATGGCCTTCCCATCGGAAGCGGCGGCGCACGCCTTCACCAATGATCCGGCCTACGCCCCCTTCGTGTCGGCCCGACAAGGTGGCAGCGACAGCCGGTTCCAGCTGATCGACAACACCGACCTGGCCGGAACGATCTCGTACCTGCCGAAGGGATGATCGGCAGCCGCCGCATCGAACCCGCGATCATCAAGCACAAACAGCCACGGCGCTTGCCTGTCGCGCCGCCGTATTTTCGGCGGCCGGCAAGCCGTGCTTTTTCAGGAAGAACGGAATGAACATGACACCACACTTTTGGAACAGGCTTCTCATGGCAGCGGCCGCGCTGACGGCCTTTACGACCTTCGCGCAGGCGCATCAGCATGCGGCTGCGTCCGTGTCCGGCGCCAGCCCGCTGGCCGACAAGGTGCGAGCGGCCAACAGCCGGTTTCTCGACGTCAAGGCCGCTACGGCCGAGGGCTATGCGCCCATTCCTTGCGCCAGCGGCATCACGGGCGGCGCCATGGGCATCCACTACGTCAACGGCCGGTATCTGAAGGACGACAAGATCGATATCGCCCGTCCGGAAGCGGTCATGTACGAGCCGATGGCCGACGGCGCGCTGAAGCTGGTGGCGGTCGAATACATCACCTCGAAGGGGCCGGCGTCGCTCGACGGCCAGCTGTTCAACTTCAACAGCGCGCCCAACCGCTACGGTCTGGGCGAGTTCTACGAACTGCATGTCTGGGCCTGGAAAGGCAACCCGACCGGCACCTTTGCCGACATGAACCCGAAAGTGTCGTGCGAACACGCGATGGCGCCGAGCCAGTAGACGCTGGAGATTGGCGAAAGCCAGGACGACTGCCGATCTCCCCCTTGTTGTTGGGGAGATCGGCAGCTTCGACGCCTCACTCCACCGGCACTTCCAACCCTACCTTGACCCGGTCCATCGCCACGAACGTGCGAAACCTTTTGACGTTGTTGTTTGCGAAGAACAGCCGCCGGGTCAGCGCTTCGTAGTCGGCCATCGTCGCCACGGTGACGACGAGGATGAAATCGGCCTCGCCGGTGACGTAATAGCATTGCTGCACCTCGGGCACTTCGGCAAAGCCGCGCTTGGCGGCGTCGATCAACTCGGCGCGCTCGCTCTCCACCTCGACCTCGACGAAGATGGTGATCGGATGGCCGACCTTGGCCGGATCGACCAGCGCGACATTGGCGCGGATGACGCCCGTTTCCTCCATACGCTTGATGCGCCGCTGCACGGCCGGCGCCGAGAGGTTGACCTTCTCGCCGATGACGCGCTGCGGCGTGGTGTTGTCCTTCTGCAGGATGGCGAGGATGGCGCGGTCGAAGGCGTCGAGTTCGGGCGAAATGGACATGGCAGCGTTCCAGACGAAACAAACTTGCATTTAAAGCGCCAAAACAGAGCGCCTTTCTCGCTTCGCTTGCAATAAATTTCAGCACATCAAAGGCGCAGAAAGGCCGACCCATGTTCCTGCTCAACCGCCATCCGGATCATCGTCAGCCGCTGACGGAGGAAGACGCCGCGACGCTTGGGCTCGCCGGCGCCGGGGAGGCCGAGCGCTTTCTTGCCGCGCGCGAGAACCATGCCGAGACGCCGCTGCATCCCTTGCCGGCGCTGGCGGGCGAATTCGGCATCGGCGCCCTTTACCTCAAGGACGAGGGCAAGCGCCTCGGCCTCGGCAGCTTCAAGGCGCTCGGCGGCGCCTATGCCGTCATGCATCTGGTGCTGGAGGAGGCCGGCAGGCGGCTCGGCCGCGCCGTCGATGTCGAGGAACTGCACAAGCCGGAGGTGAGGGCGATCGCCGCGCAAATGACCTTCGCCTGCGCCACCGACGGCAATCATGGACGCTCGGTGGCGCAGGGCGCCGGCCTCGTCGGCGCGCGCTCCGTCATCTTCGTCCATTCGGGCGTCAGCAACGAACGCGTGGCGGCCATCGCCCGCTTCGGCGCTCAGATGGTGCGCGTTGCTGGCGACTACGACCAGTCGGTCAGGGAAGCCGCCCGCGTCGCCGCCGAGCGCGGCTGGACCGTCGTCTCCGACACGTCCTGGCCGGGCTATGAGCGCATTCCAGGACTGGTGATGCAGGGCTACACCGTGATCGTGCGCGAAGCGCTGAAGCGTTTGCCTGAGCCGCCGACCCACGTCTTCCTGCAGGCTGGCGTCGGCGGCTTCGCCGCGGCGGTGGCCGGCCATCTCGCCATCAGGCTTGGCGAGGATCGGCCGAAGACAATCGTGGTCGAACCCGCGCGGGCGGCGTGCGTCTACGCCACCGCGAAGGCCGGGCGTCCTGTCGCCATCGCGCACAGCAAGCCCACGGTGATGGCGATGCTCGAATGCTATGAGCCGTCTTTGGTCGCCTGGCGCGTGCTGTCGCGGATCGGCGATGCTTTCATGACGGTCGAGGAAGAGGATGCGATCTCGGTGATGAACCGCCTGGCGCGACCCGAGGCGAACGATCCGGCGATCGTCTCCGGCGAGAGCGGCGGGGCAGGCCTCGCCGGGCTGATCCGCGCTGCCGGCGACAGGAAGATACGGGCGGCGCTCGGCCTCGACTCCAGCTCCCGCGTGCTGATCATCAACTCCGAAGGCGCGACGGATCCTGGCCGCTATGCCGAGCTGGTCGGCATGGCGCCGGACGAGGTCGCAAACGCAAGGCTGCCGGCATGAGCAATCTGACGATCAACGCCGACCGGCTCCTGGGCCGCATCGAGGAACTCGGCGGTATCGGCCGCGACGCGCAGGGACGGCTCATGCGCGTCGCCGCTTCCGACATGGACAAGCTCGGCCGCGACCGCCTCGTCGACTGGCTGGAAGAGGCAGGGCTTGAGGTCGCCGTCGACCGCATCGGCAACATTTTCGGCATCTGGCGGGACGATGCCAATAGCGGCCAGCCACCGGTCATGCTCGGCTCGCATATCGACACGGTGATCGACGCCGGCATCTATGACGGCTGCTATGGCGTGCTTGCCGGCCTCGAAGCGATCGAGAGCCTGAAGGAGGCCGGCTTCGCGCCGGCGCGCCCGCTGGTCATTGCCGCCTTCACCAATGAGGAGGGCGTGCGCTTTTCGCCCGACATGATGGGTTCACTGGTCTTTGCCGGCGGCCGCGACCTCGGGGAAGCGCTGGCCTCGGTCGGCACCGACGGCACGGTGCTGGGCAAGGAGCTCGAGCGCATCGGCTATGCCGGCAACCACGAGCCCGGCTTCCTCATGCCGCATGCCTATGTCGAATTGCATGTCGAGCAGGGGCCGGTGCTGGAGCGCGAAGGCATCGCCATCGGCGCCGTCGAGAACCTGCAGGGCATTTCGTGGCAGCGCATTACGATCGACGGCGAGGCCAACCATGCCGGCACCACGCCCATGTCGATGCGCCGCGATGCCGGCGTCGCCGCCGCGCGGGTGATCGGCTTTCTCGCGGACCGGGCCAGTGCGTCGTCGACGCGCACGGTCGCGACCGTCGGCACCATCGCTTTCGAGCCCAACGCCATCAACGTCATCCCGTCGCGGGCGACCTTCACCATCGACCTGCGCGACCCGGTTGAAACGCACCTTCGCGAGGAGGAAACCGCGCTCGCCGCTTTCCTCGACCAGCTTGCCGCAAGCACCGGTGTCACCATCCATGCCGAAAGCCTGGCGCGGTTCGAGCCGGTGACCTTCGATGCCAGCATCGTTTCGCTGATCGAGGATGGCGCCAAGGCCGCCGGCCTTTCGTGCCGGCGCATGACCTCGGGCGCCGGACACGACGCGCAGATGATTGCGCGCATCGCGCCGTCGGCGATGATCTTCGTGCCGAGCCGGGGCGGCATCAGCCACAACCCGGCCGAGTTCACCGCCGCCAGCGAGCTTGTTGCCGGCGCCAACATCCTGCTCGGCGTCGCCGCCCGGCTGGCGGCCGACTGACAGGGGGCTGGTGTCTACGGCGTTTCGACGGCACGCCGTCAGGCCAAATACCACCAAAAATAGTCAAGTTGGCTGTATCGAATCCTTCCAAAGCGAACATTCGGCGACATCTGGTCGAAACAGAAATCAATCACTTAGCCAATTAAGGCGCCGGAATCGCGCCGGAATCGCACCCGCCAACAGAATTCAGTGCCTAGCAGGAAGACTAGCATGCTGCTTCTCAACCAACGTCCAGAATACAACCAGCCGTTGGTTGCCGCTGATGCCGAGTCGCTCGGCATGGCCGGCGGCGCGCGGGCAGAGCATTACCTCAAGGCGCGCGACAACGATGCGGAAACGCCGCTGCATGCCTTGCCGGCGCTGGCCCAGAAGCTCGGCATCGCGGCGCTTCACGTCAAGGATGAGGGCCAGCGTCTTGGCCTGGGCTCCTTCAAGGCGCTGGGCGGCGCCTATGCCGTTATGCGGCTGGTGCTGGAGGAGGCCGGCAAGTGGCTCGGGCGCGATGTCGATATCAGCGAGATAAACGACGCCAGAGTGCGCGAGATCGCGTCGAGCATGATCTTCGTCTGCGCCACCGACGGCAACCATGGCCGCTCCGTGGCGCAGGGCGCCAGCCTCGTCGGCGCGCGCTCGGTGATCTTCGTCCATGCCGGCGTAAGCCGTGAGCGTGTCGCGGCCATCGCCCGCTTCGGCGCCGAGATCGTCGAGGTCGAAGGCGGCTATGACCATGCGGTGCGCGAAGTCGCCCGCGTCGGCGCCGAGCGCGGCTGGAAGATCGTCTCCAACACGTCCTGGCTGGGCTATGAGCGCGTCCCCGGACTGGTCATGCAGGGCTACACGGTGATCGTGCGCGAGACGTTGCGGCGCATGGCCGAGCCGCCCACGCATGTCTTCCTGCAGGCCGGCGTTGGCGGCTTCGCCGCGGCGGTCGCCGGCCATATGGCTGTCATGCTTGGCTCCAGGCGGCCGAAGGCCGTGGTGGTCGAGCCGCGGCGCTCGGCCTGCGTCTACGCTTCGGTTGAGGCCGGACGTCCGGCAACGATCGCAAATCAGGAGCCGACCGTGATGACGATGCTCGAATGCGCCGAGCCGTCCTTGGTCGCCTGGCGCGTGCTGGCGCGCGTCGGCGATGCCTTCATGACGGTGGAAGAGGAGGACGCGGTCGCGGTGATGAAGCGGCTGGCGCGGCCGCTGGGCAACGATCCGGCCATCGTCTCCGGCGAGAGCGGCGGGGCAGGCCTCGCCGGGCTGGTCCGCGCCGCGGGCGACAGGCATAAGCGCACGGCGCTCGGCCTCGATAGGCATTCGCGCGTGCTCGTCATCAACTCGGAGGGCGCGACCGACCATGGCCGCTTTGCCGAGCTGGTCGGGATGGCGCCGGAAGAGGTGTTCCTGCAGACTGCGTGAAAGCAATTCCAGGAAAAGTGCGGAGCGGTTTTCCGTCCGGAATTGCGTCGAGAAAAGAGCAATCCAGGAAAAGTGCCGAGCGGTTTTCCGTCCTGGAATTGCGTCAAGAAAAGAGCAATTCCAGGAAAAGTGCCGAGCGGTTGGGCTCGGCGACTTCGCCGTAGCCTTCTGGAATTGCGTCGAGAAAAGGGGCTTGAGGGGCGACCATGGCTGAACTCGACCAACAGGCTTTGCACAGCGAGATGACGGCATGGCGGCGCGATCTCCACGCCCATCCCGAGTTCGGCTTCGAGGAAAAACGCACAGCGGCGTTCGTCGCGCAAAAGCTGCGCGACTTCGGACTTGAGGTGGCCGAAGGCGTCGGCGGCACCGGCGTCGTCGGCACGCTGACCCGCGGCAGTGGCAATCGCGCCATCGCGCTGCGCGCCGACATGGATGCGCTGCGCATCGCCGAACAGGGCACGCAAGCCTGGCGCTCGCAAACACCCGGCACCATGCATGCCTGCGGCCATGACGGCCACACCTCGATGCTGCTCGGCGCGGCAAAGCTGCTTGCCGGTGAAGGCGGCTTCGACGGCACGGTGCGCTTCATCTTCCAGCCGGCCGAGGAATGGGGCAGGGGGGCGCTGGCCATGCTGGACGACGGCCTGCTCGAGCGCTTCCCTTTCGAGGAGATATTCGGTCTGCACAACATGCCTGGCCTGCCGATCGGCCATTTCGAGACCCGCAGCGGCCCGGTCATGTCGGCCGAGGACAATTTCGAGATCGTGCTCAAAGGCCTCGGCGGCCACGCGGCGCGGCCGCATGCCGGTCAGGAGGCGCTGGTCGCCGCCTGCGCGCTGGTCGTCAACCTGCAGACCATCGTCTCGCGCCGCCTGAGCCCGGCCGATATCGGCGTCGTCTCGGTGACCGAGTTCATCACCGACGGGACCCGCAACGCGCTGCCGGGGCTGGCGCGCATCCTGGGCGACTGCCGCAGTTTCCGGCCAGAGGTGAGCGCCGCGATCGAAAAGGAGATGCGCCGCATCGCCGAGGGCACGGCCCAGGCCTATAACGTCGCGGCTGAAGTCGCTTACACCCGCGAGTTCGTGCCTTTGATCAACGACGCGGCGCTGGTGGACGAGGCACTTGCGGCGGCCCGAGCCGTGCTGGCCGACGACGCTGTCCGCGTCGCGGCTGAGCCGATGACCGCCTCGGAGGATTTCGCCCGCTTCCTCGACCATGTCCCCGGTTGCTTCGTCTTCGTGGGCAATGGCGGCACCGCGCCGCTGCACAACCCGACCTATGATTTCAACGACGAGGGCCTGCTGCACGGCGCGCGTTTCCATGCGGCGGTGGTGAGGAGACGGCTGGGCGGTTAGCAATCTCCCCCCTTGTGGGGGAGATGCCCGGCAGGGCAGAGGGGGGCGCTGTCCCGCCAGCGTTTCAGGCTGTCGCAGGCGAACAGCTTTGCCAGCAGCCTTGATCGAAATTCCTGCAACGCCGCGATCCTTCACGCCCCCCTCTGGCCTGCCGGCCATCTCCCCCACAAGGGGGGAGATTGGCTGAAGAACCCCCGGTAACTCTTTCTTCTCTGCTTTCATGC
>NZ_VFTM01000018.1:0-134337 GCF_006439555.1 Mesorhizobium sp. B3-1-6
CGCGGGAGGAATACCAATGACCATCCAAAAGGAAGACTATCGAACCAACAGAGCCGACTATGCCATCGCATCGATGCAAGGCCAATCGGCCGCTTTTGATGCTCGCCATGAGAGACGGGAAAGCAAGAAATCCCTGTGGCTGAGAGATCGGCGGCTCGCCAGATTGGCCGAAAATCCGTGTGAAACCGTGCCAGGATCAAGAGCCAGACGGCGCGGGAATTAGCGCGCTGGTTGTCGTTAGCCGGTGCCGTGTCTCGCCCCCGAGACCCATCGGCCAGGCCCGGCGTTTGCTGGCAGCTGCCAGCCTGCCGGGCCGCTCCTGCTGTCCTTTACTCATCGCGCCAGATCACCCGCTTCTCCCACCGGATTTCGACAAGCCGCCGAAAGCGGATCGTGTGGGCCTGCTCGCCGGTCGCGTGAAATAGCTGCGCGCTCATCCACTCTCGGCCGCCGGCGGGCTTTGCCCCTCACCTCGTCGATCGTGACGTTGCCGATGACCTCTCGCAACTCGATCGGCTTGTAGTAGCGCGTGATGTTGCAGCGGGCGCAGCGGATCCCCGCCACCTGCCCTGCGTCGTGGGCATGCGACAAGGTCCAGGGAGCACCTCTCGGCCACTTCTCGGGTTGCTCAGGCATAGGAGTGAAATGAGGAACGCAATCCTGTGTGGTCAAGGGATCCCTTGACATTTTGTTCTCTTTTCGTTCACTGTCTCTCAATTGCGACGAAAGGAGCCCGAGATGCTGCATAAACCGCTGCGCAAGCCGCCTCACATGCCAACTGGTGTCTCTATCGCAATGATGGACGACGGCATAACCAAGGTCGGGGTCTTAACGCTGCAGACGATCGGCGAGGATGTCGAAATTGCAATCAACCTTGAAGCCGTCGCCGTCATGACCAAGGCGCTTAACGCCTTGGCTCAGGAGCTACGCAAATAGAGGGCATTGGGCCGCCGCGTCGACGCAATTGCTTGCGGTTTTCGCAACTCACGTTTTTCGGCCGCAGTCAGCTTATCCACTGTCAATATGCGTTACATATATTAGCAACTGCTTGACTAAGACGCCGGCCGCCCCAGAATCCCAGAATGGCGAAGGGCTCTTTCAACATCGGCGACGAAGTCGCCATCACAGCGACGCTGCGCGGGCGTATGTGACCGAAGACCGGATCAGCGTGTCGACCCCAGCTACGACTTTCCCCATTCGGTAATGGACAGGACGTCGAAGGTGAAGCACGGCCAGCCAATCGAGCTGATAGGCGATGTCACCCGCGTCGATGAGGGCAAAGTGACAGTCAATCTCGGCCTTTATGCTTAGCGCAATGCAAGGGAGGGGCGGCCCGCCGTGATCGTTGCTCAGATGATAAACGACTTCGTCACGGTGCAGGTATCCGGGAGCCATTTGCGATGGGTGCATTGCCGAAGCCCTGCGTCTCAGCTCTCATGCGCATGCCGCCCAGACCACCGAGGCGTTGGGGACCACTTCGGATTTCACCCGACAGCGCGGGCGGTGCGCCAGATGCTGTAGCGAAAGGACAGTGACAGTCGCGCATCAGGATAAATAAGCGGGCCGTCCAATCCGGGTGATCTGCAAAGCCCGTCGCAGCTAATAAGCGTAAGCGACCGGCTTTTCTTGGTTGCAGACAAATCAAACGAAAAAGCCGCCGCTCGCTTGAGTTGACTAACACCCTTCGGTGGTTGTTTTCATCTGGCCCGGGGCTGCTGATTTCGCGCTGGTATCTTGCTGGCCCGGAGCCGCTTGTTTTGCGCTGCCGGTCTGTTGGCCAGGTGCACAATCCTTTGCCGAATTGGAATTGGTGCCGCTAGTGGTGGTGGAGTCGGTGCCTTGAGCGCTGGGCATTGTCGTCGTGTTTGAAGAAGATCCACTCGTGGTAGTGCTGTTGGTCTGGGCCAAGCCCAGCCCCGTGGACATGGCCATTATCGCTGATGCTAAAAGTATCTGCCTCATTGTTCTCATCTCCTTGGAAGCTGCAACGTCCCTTCTGTTGCATAACATCGAGACAAGCGGGCGGTTCCAGATCCGCAAGTGCCTGGGGACTGTCAATGCCGATTTTTCAGGAATTGCGCTTCGCGGAGCAAAGCGGTCCAGTCCGTCCCAATCAGATGTATTAGCTCAGCGGCCCGCTGCTCGGTGATCCCGGTCTCTTTTGCCAGCCTCTCGGCCAGCTGCCGCTTTGCAACGCGCGCTCGTATCGGTAGTGTCTCAGTTTGAAATTTTGACGTTGGTTAAAATTGTCGGGACCGTTGCGCGGTCGCCGCATTAACCGGGGAAGCGGTCGCTCCTTTCAGGGGTGTAGCCGCTTACGAAATCGCAGGAAGCCCGCCGCTCGACTTGGTAGCGGCGGGCTTTTCGTTCCCTGGATGTCCTGCAATCGTTCTTCCGTAGCGTCATCTAATCGACCTGCGGTTGTTAGGAGTTGTCCGCAGCGCGCTTCTTACATGGACCGCGTGCCCGGCTTCGGCGCAACGGCGTCCATTTTCTCGCAAAGGTCTTCCATCGACCACAAAAGTGAACGTGCTTGCTATTTTCCCGGTGTTTCGCTGCTGCCTTCTTAACGATCTCGGCGCCGCTCTGGCGTCATGTTCTCGGCGCGCTTCTTTCCGCCCTTGGCACCTAGCGCCTTGGCGCGGGGTCTTTATGATGGGCGGCGCGTGTTTGCGCCGACTGGCAGCACTGCGGCCGCGGTGAAGCGGCAGCTGGCGGCCACGGAGAAGGCGTTATGATCGTCGTCCCGGCCGGCGTGAAAGTGCATCTGGCTTTGGGTCACACCGACATGCGCAAAGGCTCGATGGGCTCGCGACGCTGATCCAGGAACATCTGAAGAAGGAGCCGTTCTCGAGGCATCTGTTCGTGTTCCGCGGCAAGAATGCCTGGCTGCTGAAGATCCTGTTCTGGGATGTCACCGGTCTTTGTCTGTTCACCAAGCGCATGAACCACGGACAGTTCATGTGGCCGAGCCTGGCGGCTCGGTGACGCTGTCGCCGGCACAGCTGTCGGGTTGGCCGAACGTCTGCAATGTTTGGGAGTAGAGGCTGGGCATCCGGGAGAAGTCTAATACCGGCACTCACCCTGGCAGTCGAGATTGCGGATGCGGTAGCAGCAGCAAAAAAGCGGCAGCGAGCTTCCTTTGATGTGAAATCCAAGGCAGAAGAACTGGCGAGGACTCACCCCAACGCGGGGGCCAGCGTCGGTGATGTCACAGATACTCTCGAAGAGGAGAGCTTGGCCGCTGGCATCATACCGATATCTGAGCCGCGCCATTAGGCCGCGCTCAATCGAGCAGCATGCGTTCCTCTTTAGCGGCAGCCTCGATCGTTCTCGACGGCGCCCGCGTGTTTCGTTCGGGCTTTGCCGGAATGCGGCTCGTCGCTGAGAGGCATTTCTCTTCCTGGTAGAGCAGGTGTGGCGCGGGAGGCCCGGCCTGTCGGCGACCTTCCGCGCCACATGTCAGCTCTTGATTTCGATGCGCTTTGCCTGTGATTGCGCTTTCGCGGTCTTCGGCAGCCTCACCGTCAACACACCGTTTTTGAAGCGGGCGTCGACCTCGCCCTCCTCGACTTCGTAACCGAGGGGGATGCGCCGCTCGAAGCGGCCGTAGTAGCGCTCCGAGAACTGCCGGTCCCTGTCCTCCGTTTCGGAGCGCTTCTCGCCCTTCAGCGTCAGCACGCTGTCATCGAGCAGCACTTCAATGTCCCTTTCCTCCAGACCGGGAACCTCGGCCGTCACCTTGATCTCCTTCTCGCCGTCGGAAATCTCGACGCTCGGCCAGCCGCTGCCGAATGAAGATAGCGTACCGAAGGCCGGTAGCGCAGGGCCGAAGCCGCGGAAAGCGTCGTCGAACAGGCGGTTCACCTCGCGATGCAACGAGAGAAAGGGGTCGCGCTCGTCATCGCGAAACAAGCTCGGAAGCCGGCTATTTTCCCGTCTCCAAGGGATCAGATCACGTACACTCATTGTTGTTCTCCTTTCTGTTGATTGGATTTGACCAATCGTTTCGCGACGGCACCGGGCGAGGCCCGATGCCGCGCGCGCCAGACCATCAGCGAGCTCTCAGGCGACCTGCCTCTCAGCTTCGATCTTCCGGTTCGCCGCGACCTTCGGCATCGTCTTGTCGGATGCGATTTCGATCCTGCGCGGCTTCATCTCTTCGGGAATCTCGCGCTTGAGATCGATCGTCAGCAAACCATTGACGAGACCGGCGCCGACAACCTTGACGTGATCGGCCAGTTCAAAACGGCGTTGGAAGGCTCGGCCGGCAATGCCGCGATGCAGGTAATGGCTGTTGTCCTCGCCGACCTTCTGGCCAGACACCATGAGCATGTTCTGCTCCTGCGTGACGGTCAGTTCGTCTTGGCTGAATCCGGCGACCGCCATGGTGATGCGGTAGTCGTCCTCATCGGTCTTGGCGATGTCATAGGGCGGCCAGTTGTCGATCGGCTCGCCTCTGCTCGCAGCCTCGAGCGCGTTCAGCATGCGGTCGAAGCCGATGCTCGACCTGAACAGAGGGGTAAAGTCGAATGTCGTTCTCATAGCTACATCCTCCATTGAGCAATATAGATACGAGGAGCGCCAAGGATGCGGCGCTCCTTGACCTTCGCTGGCCCTTTCAGGCGCCAGCAAAATCGATCTGGGAATTCAATTCCACCGCGTCAAGAGGCAGAGCGGCAATCATCATGGCGCCCGAAGGCATCGCCGGGCCGATCGGGCTGCTGGCTGCCGATGGGGAGGTTCAACGGTTTTGACGCCGGCCATGCGGCAACCTTGACACGGCATGGGCGGCCAACCATCTCGACAAGGGGCGTTCGCCGATGGCGCCGCCCGATTGCTTGCTCGCAAAAGACTGGAACAACAAACGGAGGAAGTGATGAACGACGTTCGGTTTCCCGAACCGGTCAAGCTCGAATTTCCCGCCACTTCGCGCAAGGTCGCCAGCAGCTTCGAGGCATTGGAATGCCTGGATCAGCAATGGCCTGAATGGGCGCAGGGACGCAGCTGGCGCGCCGCAGAGCGGGCCTGCCGCGACGCGCTGGATGGCTGGCGCAGCGGCCGTGAGGCTTATAACGCTTTCAAGAAAGCGGCGAAACGGGCCGGCCTGATACCGGCAGATGGCCATTCCGCGCTCCGCAAATGCCGTCCGATGAGGACGACCGGAGGCTTGCGATCTGACGCCACGCTCAGTGGATGGCAATGATCCCGTCGACGGCGCGCAATTCCGAAGGTTGGATGAGGCGATGGTGGGCGACTCGCACGGAATGCAGCGCGCCCACCAGTTCACGCTCCCAATAGCCCAGGAATTCTTGCAGCTCCGGAAACTCCGGCGCCAAGTCATATTCTTGCCAGACGTAGAGCTGCAGCAGGCTCGGGTGATCGGGAAGATGGTAATGGATCTCGGCGGTGGTCAGTCCGTAGCCAACCATCTGCAGTCGGAACTCCCTGCTGACCGCGTTGACCATATGCTTCTCCTTACGATTTCATGCGTCCAGTCGGTCAAACATGTGCCGATGATCGGTTGCCGGATATGGCGTCGCAGCCTCGACATCGAGTTTGCACAAGGCATCCATGATCTGGTCCAAGGTTACCGGCCGCTCGGTACCCGGCGGCTGACGCAGCGCTGGCATGGATTCCACAGCGCAGGCATCCGAAGCCCAGGACGACAGAATCGCCCGCTTTTCCTGACGATCGAGCGTCTCGTCCTTCAAGACCTCGTCAGGATGCTTGAAATGCCTGGCCGGCGCCAGCAGGCGATCGAGCGAATAGTCGGATGTTTCGGGGGCAAGAGAGGAAATTATCGGCGAAAACGTCTGGTGGTTCATCGATGTCCTCCGTCTGCAAAAACTCCTCGAATAGCGTTCGTGTTCCAGGCTGCCGTCCCATGGGCAGCAGCAGCGATAATTTTGTCTGCGAGTCGCGAAAATTCAAGCTGCAAAGTCTCCCGTTCGAACGAAATAGCTGCACGATAACAGTCCGTTGGCACTCTCATATGCCGAGTGCTAATTTTTTTGCATCGGCCCCTTGAAACCCGAAAATCCCAAAACTAGCTCGATATGCGCGCGCGATGCCCGAGAGGGTCGCGTCGCCCCGCACCGGCCGATATTGCCGGTCCGGTGCGGGGGAACCTCAAAACCTGTTTGTCCTTGAAGGAGAACGACATGGCGTTCCGTCCATTGCATGACCGTATCCTGGTCCGCCGCATCGAAGCCGACGAAAAAACGGCGGGTGGCATCATCATCCCCGATACCGCCAAAGAAAAGCCGAGCGAAGGCGAAGTCATCGCCGTCGGCTCTGGCGTTCGTGACGACGGCGGCAAGCTGGTCGAACTCGACGTGAAGGTCGGCGACCGGATCCTGTTTGGAAAATGGTCCGGCACCGAGATCAAGCTGAACGGTGAGGACCTGCTCATCATGAAGGAGAGCGACGTGATGGGCGTGATCGAGCAGACTGCCACAATGAAGAAGGCCGCCTGAGGGCTTTTTCAAACAGTCAACCAGTCAATGAAAACTGCCTAAAGAGGAGTTATCCAATGGCCGCCAAAGAGGTGAAATTCCATACCGAAGCCCGCGAGAAGATGTTGCGGGGCGTCGACATCCTCGCCAACGCCGTGAAAGTGACGCTGGGACCAAAGGGCCGCAACGTCGTCATCGATAAATCGTTCGGCGCGCCGCGCATCACCAAGGACGGCGTCACCGTCGCCAAGGAGATCGAGCTCGAGGACAAGTTCGAGAATATGGGCGCGCAGATGGTGCGCGAAGTGGCATCGAAGACCAACGACATCGCCGGCGACGGTACGACCACGGCAACGGTTCTTGCGCAAGCGATCGTCAAGGAGGGGGCCAAAGCCGTGGCCTCGGGCATGAATCCCATGGACCTGAAGCGCGGCATCGACAAGGCCGTCGACGCAGTGGTCGCGGAGCTGAAGGCCAACGCCCGTAAGGTGACGAAGAACGACGAAATCGCGCAGGTCGGCACCATATCGGCCAATGGCGATGCCGAGATCGGCCGCTTCCTGGCTGAGGCCATGGAGAAGGTCGGCAATGAAGGCGTCATCACGGTCGAGGAAGCCAAGACCGCCGAGACCGAGCTCGAAGTCGTCGAAGGCATGCAGTTCGACCGCGGCTATCTCAGCCCCTACTTCATCACCAACCAGGACAAGATGCGCGTCGAGCTCGAGGAGCCCTACGTGCTCATTCATGAGAAGAAGCTCTCCAACCTGCAGGCCATGCTCCCGGTGCTTGAAGCGGTGGTGCAGTCAGGCAAGCCGCTGCTGATCATCGCCGAGGACGTCGAGGGCGAAGCGCTGGCCACGCTGGTCGTCAACAAGCTGCGCGGCGGTCTGAAGGTCGCGGCCGTCAAGGCTCCGGGCTTCGGCGACCGTCGCAAGGCCATGCTCGAGGACATCGCCATCCTCACCGGCGGCACCGCGATTTCGGAAGACCTCGGCATCAAGCTGGAGAATGTTACGATCCAGATGCTGGGCCGCGCCAAGAAGGTAGCGATCGAGAAGGAAAACACCACGATCGTCGACGGCGTCGGCCGCAAGGAAGAGATCCAGGGCCGCATCGCCCAGATCAAGGCGCAGATCGAGGAGACCACCTCGGACTACGACCGCGAGAAGCTGCAGGAGCGGTTGGCTAAGCTCGCCGGCGGCGTCGCGGTGATCCGCGTCGGCGGCTCGACCGAGGTCGAGGTCAAGGAACGCAAGGACCGTGTCGACGACGCGCTTCATGCGACCCGCGCGGCTGTCGAGGAAGGCGTGCTGCCCGGCGGCGGCGTCGCACTGCTCAGGGCTGCAAAGGCGCTCGATAACGTGGCTGTCGACAATGCCGACCAGAAGACCGGGGTCGAAATCGTTCGCCGCGCGATCGAAACCCCGGTGCGCCAGATCGCCGAGAACGCGGGAGCCGAGGGGTCGATCATCGTCGGCAAGCTGCGCGAGAAGGCGGAGTTCGGCTGGGGCTGGAATGCCCAGACCAACGAGTTCGGCGATCTCTATACGCAGGGCGTTATCGACCCGGCGAAGGTCGTGCGCACCGCACTGCAGGACGCCGCCTCGGTCGCGGGCCTGCTCGTCACCACGGAAGCCATGGTGGCCGAAAAGCCTAAGAAGGAAGCACCGGTCCCGGCGATGCCGGGCGGCGGCGGAATGGATTTCTGAGCGCCGGCAGACTCGCTCCCCACGTGGGGAGCGAGCATCGCCAGATCGATTGGGGAGAATATCATGAATGTGATGACCGGCGAGGGAACCGTTCCGGCCCCGGCATGCTCGCCGAGCGAATTCCTTGCCTACGAAGAGGAATGCCGAACGGCGCTCAAGCCGCTGCTGACGGGCTTGCTGGACATGGCCGAATCTGCGGGCTGGAACCGGCGCACGGTGACGTCGACGCTGATCCTGTCGGCGCACGTGTCGCGGCATCGGGAGTGTCTGCGGAGAGCCGAACCTGATGCTCGGATCTCGCGTCTTGGCAGAATCCGGCAGGGCGTCGAGTTGTCCTTGCGGACAGGCCTGTTGCTCGGCACGCCGCAGTCGCAACGCTATCGATAGAGGCTCAAGTCATGACAAACACGCGCTTTGAACAACCTGTCACAATCCTGGTCGGAATGGGTTTCCCGGTGACAATCGAGAACGCGATGGAAGCATGTTCCCTGCTTCAGGACTGGCCCGCCCCCGGCCGTAACGGGGCTCATGCGGTCGCGCTCAACGCCTGCAAAGCCGGCATTGCCGGTGAGGTCGATCCGGAGATCGTGCGGGCAACCCTGGTCGCCTTCGCACGTCGCAATGACATACTGGTGCCGAACACGCTGGTAGCGAAAACGATCTCACGGACCGCATCCACGGATCGGACCGCGTAGTCCACCAGCCGTCACGCAAAATCGCGCCTCGGGGGGCGCCGGCGAGCGCCACCGTCTTGCCGCCCCGCGAGGAAGAGAACCCCGCAATCCAATCTTAAAGCGTCGACCAGTGGCGACGGCCTCGATTGGGCCACTCAAGTAGGTTCTCGACGGCTGCCTGGACTTTGTTGACCTCTTAGCAGACGCCATGCTGCCGGTCTTAACCGAGACCGGCGGCGAGAACCAAAGGACGCCGTGGGTGCGCATCACTCATGCAAATCGAAGGCGACGAACCGGCCGAGCAAAACCGCCTCGAATATGATGAGTTCGGTGAGTTCGCAATCCTTCGAGGTGAGTTCGAGGCCAAGTTCACGGGCTGCCGCGATAGTTGCTTTAATGGAAACCGTTTCGTCCAGAGGCGCGCTTAGGAGCGCTGCATGGACAAGCTCTTTAGCGGTGCTCGCCGGCCTATGAGCGATTTAACGTCCACCAGCCCAACTCCACTGTACCCCGAATGCTCAATCGTTGTGGCAAGGCTCGCGGGAAATCAACCAAAATCTGTGTGAAAAAGAGATGAGGGGCCAGTCTACCCGGCTGGCCCTCTAAGTCCGCAGCCTTTCCAAGGAGGGGGACTCCCAGGCTGGCGGGCTGGTGGAGAGGATAGCGGCATTAGGCGGACGGTTATTGATTTATGATAAAATTGGTTGCGAGGAGACGTAACCACTGACCCTGACATCCGCTGATTGTGACGATTTGACGAGAGTGCGCCGGATCGAGATTGGCAATAGCTAAAACAGAAAATTCACATCTTGCAAAGGAACAGGGCCTGCACCGGCTAACACCGGCGCTATGCAGCTTGGGCACAGACGGTCCGGTTCATCCAGAAAGGTACCACTCTGCTGGCGATCCCCATCTTGGCGCAACGTCGTCGCTGGCCGTTACGAGAAGGTGGACGGCGAGGGCACCATCTAGCCGCCCTCGCCTATTGGAAAAGCAGTGATCGGGATCCGCGCAGCTCACCTCACGTTGCTCAGTTGGAATTCTTCGGTAAGCATTCGCTGGTTGGGATCGATCGGACCCAGGTTCTTCACGACCCTGAATCGACCGCTCTGTGCCTGTGCGATGTACATGTTCATCCGCACATGATGCTGGCCGGGAACCATCTCCGCCGGGCCCCCAGGTCCCTCACTGATCCGAGCGTGATCGAGCGCCCGGATAACCGCGTCGCGCTCGACGGTGGCGGCCTCATGAACGGCGGCCTCCCACATCTTGATCGCCCGGTAGTGACCAGTGCACCCGCTGCCCGCAGTCAAGGTAGCGCTGCCGGGGAACCGCGCGCTGTAGCGCCGCAACAGTGCGCGGCCGAACGGTTCGTCGAGTTCCTGGTAATAGTCGAGGCAGCTGTAGAGGCCCTCGATCTGGTCGGGCGGCACCAGGTTGAAGAAGTTCTCATCGAAGTAGGTACAGACGATCCGGCCGCCGCGTTTGCCGAAGCCGGCCTTGTGCAGTTCTTCGAGGAACGGTGTCAGCCCCGGCGGGACGATGGTGTTGAAAACCACGTCGGCGCCGCTCGCCATGATCTGCTGCACCGTCCGCCGGAAATCGACAGTGTCCAGCGGAAAATACTCCTCGCCGACGATCTCGCCGCCATTGGCGCGCACCACCTGGCTCGCGGCCTTGTTCAGCAAATGAGGCCAGATGTAATCGGCCGATGGCAGGTAGAATTTCCTGGCTCCCGTGGACTCCATGAGCCATGGGATCAGCGGCTCGACCTGCTGCGCGGGCACCGGGCCCGTGCAGAAGATCAAGGGATCGTTCTCCTGTCCCTCATACTGCTCGGTATAGATGTAAAGCGTCCTGCCCCGGGTGACCGCCTCACTTTTGATGGCCAAGCGGGTCGAGCTGTATATGCCGCCGACGACCACATCGATCTTGTCGACGTCGATCAGCTTTGCGGTCCTTGCCTTGGCGGCGCCGTCGTTCGTCTCGCCATCCTCAATGACGAGCTCCACCGGCCGGCCGAGGAGGCCGCCCTTGGCGTTGATGTCGTCGACGAGCATGGTGGTGAGGTTCGCATTGGCGACGCCCATGAAAGACAACGGGCCGGTGAGTTCGGCGATAAGGCCGATCTTGATGGGTTTCGGATTCATGTCATTTCTCCGATTCTGGGTGTTGCGAGTTTTGGGGAATTCGGCTTCCGAGGTGTTTGCCGGGCGCGCCGCCGCCAGCCAGCAGGCGGCGCGCAGCGTGGACGTCAGGCCTCGTAGTGACCGAGCAGCAATGCCGCCTGCGGCTTGCCCACATGGCCGGCTTCCTGCAGGATCGCAGGCACCTCCGGATCCGACACGAAATTCTTCCAACCCTCGGCGTCCCAGTCGAAGATCGCCCAGACGCGGTCAGGTTCGCTTGGGTCGCGGAACACGGTTGCGCCGTTCGAGCCATGCAGCCGGCGCTTGTCGGCGCCCTTGGTCGAAAAGATCCGGATGAAGCGGTCGACGTCCGCCACCTTGGTCGTTGCGAGAAGCATCTGATTTCCTCCTGTCGGTCGCGGCCACCATTGGTCCATCGACAGGATCACGATGCGCGCGCCGGAGCGGGCGCACATGGGGTGGATTCCCTATGCCGGCATTTCGCCCGGTCGGACAAGGCTGTGCTCGACCGCATAGAGCGCGGCACCGGCGCGGGTGGTCACGCCGATCTTGGAGTAGACGCTCTGGATGTGGTGGTCGGCGGTCTTGGGCGAGATATCGAGCTTGCGAGCCGTCTCCTTCGCCGTAAGGCCGGCGGCGATCAGGCGCAGCACCTCGATTTCGCGCCGCGTCATGCCGGCTAGCGCCTGCGGCAAAGCCCGGCGCGACTGCTGTCCGGCGAAGGACAACACGGCCTCGGCAGCCTCGGGGCAGATACAGCCGTCACGAACAGCCGCACGCAACTGCGTCGCCGCCGCCTCGCTGGACAGCGCCTTGCGGTGCGGACGTTCCTCCCGCGACGTCTGGAACGCCTCGGCGGCGGCCAGGATCCTGGCCGCCGGAGACAGGTCGGAGCCGCTGACCTTGCGGTGATATCCCGAACCGTCCAGGCGCTCGTGATGGCGCAGCACGAGCGCGCCCATCGCGTCGCCGTCGTGGCCGAAGGAAGCCAGCGCCCGCTCACCGTAATAGGCGTGCAGCTGCGCCGCGTCGCGCTCTCGCACCGACAGCGGGCCGTTGCGCATCCAGGTCGCCACCGGCACCACCAGTTCGCCGATGTCATGGATGCAGCCCGACCAGCGCAGGGCGCGGACATCGGCAGTGGGCAACCCGATCCGCTGGCCCGCACCCGCGGCCAGCTCCGACACCATCCGCGAATGGCCTTGCGTGAACGGCATGCGCATGTCGATCATGTCGGCAATAGCGAGGAACGCCTCGTCACAAGCCGCCTCATCCAGCGTCACCGGCGGATCGGGCTCCAGCGCCAAAATCGTCTCGCGATCGACTGTCGCACCGATATCCTTCATCAGCGCGGTCGCGTTGGCCGAGACGAGCCGGGCTAGACCCGCTTCGTATGGGCCATCGCCGCGACTGGCAACGGTTTCGGCCATCGCGTCGATACCGACAGCATCGCTGAGCGCAATCACATCCTGCGCCAATGTGATCAGGCGGACGGCCGGCAGAACATCCTCGCGGCTTAAGCCGCGCGGCAGGCCCTTGCCGTCCCAGCGTTCGTAGATCTGGCCAAGGTTGCGCCGGATGTCCTCGGACAGGCCAAGCCGCTCGCCGATACGCTGGGCGACCTCGCAATGCGCAGTCAGCACCGGGCGGGCCACGGCCAGCGCCTGCGCCATCGCAGCCTCGATCGCCCTGGCCTGCGCGTCAGGCTCGAGATAGTAGTAGAACCGCTTGAAGGCCTGCACGAAGACCCTGCCCAATTCTGCACGGTTGCCCATGTCGAGAGCGACAAGATCCTGGCGCAGTGCGATTTCGTCACCGAAGGTGGCCGCCAGAAGGTCCGTATCCGCATTGCAGCCGACATAGCGCAGCATCGACTGGTGGTAGGCATTGCGCCGGTCCTGCTCGGAAACACCCGCAAGGTCCGCGATCCGCATTGCAAGCACGCAAGATTTCAGCGCGAAGTCGCGGGAATGGCCTGTCGCGAGGTCCGACGCATAAGCGAGGACCATCATGAAGTCCGCTCGGCGTATCGAGACTTCTGTCATCGCACACCCCAACCAACACATATGCTATCCCGGCGCGCGCCGAATACCTAGGGCAAAAGTCGGAGGCCGGATGTGTATGCTATAAACATCCCGGCGACTCGACGGTAGCTGGTCGCGAATGCCTTGGGCGCCTCACCATTCGCGATGACGAGCGCTACTCCGCGGTAGGGTGGCCAGCGCCCTCACAGGTTATGCCGGGCGGCGCTTCAGCATTGGCTTCTGCTCGTGCAGATCAGCGGTGCCGGGTGCATTGGAAGATCAATCATTCGACCTGTTGGTGAGTACAAGTTTTGGCCGTTCAAGCCTCATTGGGCGTAAGCCATCGACAGGCGAGCATCCTATCGACGGCTCGGCTCAAGACGCTCGCCGGTCGTTGGCCACAGGAAAGCTCGGTCTAAGCCTCCTCCTTCTTTGCTTTCGCAAAACCGCGGTCCGTTGCGATGAACCGTTCAAGCATCGGCGCGATCAAGCGCGATGGATCGGCAGACGGCCGCCCGGTCTCGCGCCCAAGGATCTCTGCGTATTTCACCAAATCGCGATGCAGGGGAGCCGGCAGTTCCACCGTAATCTTCACTGGCTTGTCGTCGGCGATCGTTGCGAGTTTCAACTTGGCCATGTCAACCTCCGTATGGTTCAAGGGCAAGGTCGCGGGTGACGAGGACGCGAACGGGAAACCCCGGCCGGATCGTGAGCGTCGGGGCGATAGCGAGTTGCCGCTGAACGACCTGCTGGCCTACCTGGCTGACGCTATCGGAAGCGCCGCTTCGCAGAGCCCGCACAATATCGCTGTCTTGATCAGAAGAACCGGCCTGCGCGCCAACGCTCAGAATGGTCGACAACGCCGCGGCCTTGAACAACTCGCCCCAGTGATAATCGACGTCGTCCTCTAGGCCGGCATAGCCCTGTGCGTCCGCGCCAGGCTGCCGCTCCAGCACCATGGAGCGTCCGTCGGGAAAGATCAGCCTGTTCCAGACAAGCAGCACGCGGCGCTGCCCGGAACCAATTCCGCTATCGTACTGCCCAACAATACGAGTGCCTTGCGGGACAAGCAGCGAGCGGCCGGTGGGGCTGTCATAGACATTTTCGGTCACCTGAGCGCTGATCTGCCCGGGAAGGTCCGACCGGATACCCGTAATGAGCGCGGCCGGGATCACGGCACCGGCTTGAAGCACATAGGGTGACGCGGGAGGCGTGATGTGATCCGGGGCCACTGTACGCCGGTCAGCGGCGGCAGACAGGAAGGAAAGCTGGCGATCCTGCGCATTTGGCTGAGCATACTGACTGGCAAGATCGCTAACAGGAGGGACGGACGCTTCGGCGGTCTTGGGATCTCCTTGCGCTGTCTGGAAGAAGACGCGCGAGGTTCTGGCCGCTTCCTCTTCGGCTCGTCGGCGCTGCTCGGCTTCGTCAACCGCAGGGCTCGCGATTGAGGGGGGCACGACGGCCTGCCCCTTCTTCTGGGCATCGAGGATCGGCCTGCCGAGATCGCCAGGCAGCGGCGGCCCAAGGATCGGGCCGACATAGTCGCGCGGCAGGCTTGCCAGTCCGTCCGCGGGCGGCCGATTGGAGGTAGGGTAGAGCTCCTCGCCCTGCTTGAATGTGTCGGCGTCCTGCAGAGCGTAAATCAGCGCGCCGCCGACACCGAGCGAGGCGACGAAGCCGATGCCTGCGAGCATCTTGCGCGACAGACGCGTCACACGCGGCGGGTCGGCGCGAAGCCGCATGGGTCCGACGTCCTTATCGTCCTCATTCATGGCTGCAGCGCTCCCCTGTGCATTGCGTTCGGCACCTTCGACGCGGCGCTGACGCTTGGCCTCCGCCACAATCCATGGTCTGTTCCTCCATCAATGCGCACGATCCTTACCGTCTGCTGCCGCTTGCTAGCGCCAAGACGCAGTTCGGCCGCACCAAAAAGGCGGTCGACGATCAGGACGTTTCGATAGACACGGCTGTTGGTGATTTCAGCCTCGCCGTCCGGACCGATGACGAAAATCGGCGGCATCTCGCCTTGCACGATGCCGCGCGGAAACTCGATATAGACCCTGCGCCCATCATCGTAGGCGCTCACCGGCTTCCAGGGCGGGCTGTCCCCGGTGAGGCCGTAGCGATAGTTGCGCACTGTAACGTCCGGTATGACCGGCGTTGTGGCGATCGTCTGCGGGAGGTCCGCTTTCAGAGCCGGATAGGACCACGCAACGGCAGGCATGTAGGGCTTCGCGCCTGAGCGTAGCTCAAGCATATAGCTGCGCCGGTCCGTGGCGATGATAAGGTTCGTAGTGATGTCCGCCCGCGAGGGTTTCACCAGGACGTGGACGCGTCGGGCAATGCCGGACCCGCTTTCGGTGTCGCCGATGATCCAGCGTGCGGTATCACCGGCGGCGATCGGACCGTTTCCGGTCAGGCTCTCGCCCGGCTCGAGCGCGATGTCCGTTATCTGGCCAGGTGAGGCGTAGACCTGGTAGAGCGCTCCCTCGCTCCACGGGTAGATCTGAATCGCGTTGTAATAGCCCTCACGGCGCGGTTCCACGCGCGCCGCGGCGTTTGCGTTTTCGATTCGGGCGGTCGGCGTTTGCCCGACGGCGCCGCCCCGCGCGGGTGCCCAGCCTGGTGGCACGCGAAGAGGCTTCGGCCTTTGGTCGGTCGCGGCGGCCGGAGCCGGCGGCAAGGGTGGAACATAGGTATCGTAGCTGATCGTCGGCGGCTTTTTCGCAGGCGTGGCGCAACCCGCAAGCAGCGTCGTCCCCGACACCAGCATGGCCGACAGCAGATATCTTGGGAAAGTCGTGCCGGCAACAAGACGCGATGTCGGGCTCATTGGCTCATCTCCCGCGACCAGTTGATGGCGTTGACGTAAATACCGAGCGGATTGGCGCGAAGCCGTTCGGCGTCGCTTGGCATCTGAGTCACGATCGTCAGGATCGCGGTCCAGCGCTCGGTGCCTGAAAGCTGACCGTTTTCGTAGTGGTGCTCGATCCAGGCGACACGAAAGGAGCCCGGCGAGGCTCTGATGACCGAAGAAATGTCCACCGCGACCTGCTGCTTGCCGACCTTGGAGAAAGGATCCGCAGCGCGCGCATAGTCGTTGAGCGCCGCAGCACCCAGGTCGGTGGTCCAATCATAGGCGCGCAGCCAGTCCTGGCGCAGGATGATCGGGTCAGCGGGGATGGAGCGTACCTGCTCGATAAAGCGGGCGAGATGCCACGCGATCTGCGGATCGGTCGGCTTATAGTCGGCGGTTGCCGGCTCGATCGCTTGAGCCTGGCCGAGCTTATCGACCTGCACGACCCAGGGCACGACCGTGCCGCGGCCCGACTGCCAGACCAGTGAGGTGGCTAGCCCCGCCGACAGGATGAGCGACCCGAACGCCATGGCGCGCCAGTTGCGAGCCTGCACGCGTGTGGAGCCGATGCGTTCATCCCAGATCTGCTCAGCCTTTTGATAGGGAGTTTCCGGTCGAGGGCTCTTGCCGTAGTGGACGGCGGGGCGCCTAAAGGTGCTCATGGTTCATTCGCCTTCAGAAAGAGAAATCGAGGCTCCGCCGCCATGGCTGTCACCGGCGCGCACCGCGTGGGCGGCGGTCTGGGCGCCGTGGGCGAGGCGCTGGGAGCGATGCAAGCGTCTGGCCCATTCGGGCTGTCCTTGAGTGCTGGATGGCTTGCCCACGCCGGACGCGGTTGGCGCAGCGGCGCCGCCAATCGTTCCCATGGTCGACGAGCCGCCGGTGATTTCAGCGGCCGAACCGACGCCAGAGGCAAAGTTCGACTTAAGAGCTTGATCGGTGTTTGCAGCGGCGCGCTTGAGTGGAGAGATTGCCGCTGAAGCGCCAGCGCGCGCAATGCCGCCCAAGCCGGAGGCGATGCTTGTCACGCCAGACTGGCCGGCGGCGCCAAGCATATAGGCGGCCGAACCGCCGCCAGCGAGTGAGGTCCCGCCACGCACGGTTGAGGCCGCCCCCGCGAATGCGGCTGTTCCGCCTCGCGTCGCGAGGCTGGCTGCTCCGTAGCCTGCAACGGCGATGCCACCCGCGGCCAGGCCAGTCCCGACGGCCGCACCGGCGCCAAGCTGCGGTCCACCCGCGACGAGGCCGTTGGCGATGCCGGGACCGAAGATGCCGAGACCAAGCAGCGACAGCGCTGCCAGCACGATCGCCATGGCCTGGTCGATGGTGGGGTTCTCGCCGCCGAAGCCTTGGGTGAATTCGCCGAAGAGCGTGGATCCGATGCCGATGACCACGGCAAGCACCAGAACCTTTATGCCGGACGAGATGACGTTGCCGAGCACGCGTTCGGCCATGAAGGCCGTCTTGCCGAAGAGCCCGAAGGGGATCAGCACGAAGCCGGCCAGCGTCGCCAGCTTGAACTCGATCAGCGTCACAAAGAGCTGCACCGCCAGGATGAAGAAGGCGAGCAGGACGAGCGCCCAGGCAAAGAGCAGGCAAGCGATCTGGATGAAGTTTTCAAAGAAGGAGACGTAGCCCATCAGACCGGAGATCGCCTCAAGCAATGGTCGTCCGGCGTCGAGGCCGGTTTGCGCCACCTTGCCTGGGTGCAGCAGATCCTGTGCCGAGAAGCCGGTTCCACTCGCCTTGAGACCAAGACCGGAGAAACTCTCGAAGATGATTTGGGCGAGGCTGTTCCAATTCGAAATCAGGTAGGCGAAGACACCGACAAAGAGCGTCTTCTTGACGAGCCGCGCGAGGATGTCGTCGTCGGCGCCCCAGCTCCAGAAGAGCGCGGCAAGCGTTACGTCAATAACGATTAGCGTGGTGGCGACGAAGGCGACCTCGCCGCCGAGCAGGCCGAAGCCGCTGTCGATATAACGGGTGAAGGTGGCCAGGAATTGGTCGATGACGCCGGTATTGCCCATGTCTACCGGGCCTCGTGCTGGCCAGCATCCGGCGACCGCGAAGTGGCCGGCTCGACGATCGAATTCCCCGACGGCTTTTCCAGACCGAGGAAGCGATCACGCTGTTCGGCCCACAGCCGCGCACATCCATCATCACGCAGGGCAGCCTCGCCGAGCGCCTGGCAGCGGCGCAGGCCATCGCGATGCGAATTCGGGACCGAGGCCGCCGATGTGTGCTGACCCTCCCCCACCGGTTTGTGTTCCTTCCGGCTCATCTCGAGCGCCGTCGCCGTCATGGCGACGGCGACCAAGACGACGGCCACGACGCGAGCGAGGGTTTTGCCGTCCATGGCGATCGACCTCAGCGGTTGAACATCTGGACCGAGCCGGCCTGGTAGCCGGAGCCAGGTGCCAGGAAGCGGCGGCGTTGCTCACGCCCCTGATCGACCGCGGCAGCACGCTCGGCCTCGGTCAGCGCCTGGGCGCGACCATTGGCGGCTACCAGGGCGGTCAAGTCCGCAAGCTGCTGGCCCTGAAGCGCAAGCAACTGATTGCTGGCTTGCGTCGCCTGCAGCGCACCGGTCGCCGACTGGCTAGCGCCGACCAGCGCCGACATCTGCGCGCGGCCGGTGTCGATGTTTCCGACGACGCCCGCCTGGACGCGCATTGCGTCCTGGAGAGCTCCCACTGTGTTTTGCCAGCGCGAGCGCGCGTCCGTGACGAGTTGCTGGTCGGAAGCAGAGAGCGAGACGCTGCTGTATTGCTGCTGAAATGCCTTGTCGACCTGCTGGACGTCGAAGGCGATGTTCTGTGCTTCGCCGAGAAGCTGTTGCGTGCGCTGCACCGACTGTTGCAGTTGCTGCAGCGAGGACAAAGGCAGGCTCGCCAGGTTGCGCGCCTGGTTGATCAGCATCTGGGCCTGGTTCTGAAGCGAGGTGATCTGGTTCGTGATCTGCTGCAGCGAGCGCGCAGCCGTTAGGACATTCTGGGAGTAGTTCGATGGATCAAACACGATCAAGGCATGCGCTGGCAAAGTCATCATCGGCGAGATCGCGATCGGCGCGGCGAGCGTCGCCGCGATCAGAAGAAGGACGCGCCGGCGGCTTTGACGAACAGTCATGGTTTGGAATCCTTTTCAGGTTCGGGAACGGAGAGGTTGGGAATGAGGTCGGCGGCCCACCCGACGTCGCGGGCACGCAGCCACGCCGACAGGAAGCCGTCGCGGCCATGCTCGGCGATGATGCTGCCGATCAGGGCCTGATCGCTCTTCGAGGACGCGGCGCAAAGCGCGAGCCCGACCTCGGACAGGCCGAGCTCGAAGAGACGATTGCCGCGACGGGACTGGCAGTAATAATCGCGCTTGGGTGTGGCCCGGGCCAGAATCTCGATCTGGCGGTCGTTCAGGCCGAAGCGGCGATAAATGGCGGTAATTTGCGGCTCAATCGCGCGTTCATTGGGCAACAGCAGCCTGGTTGGACAGCTTTCGATGATCGCCGGCGCGATAGCCGAATTGTCGATGTCGGAGAGTGACTGGGTGGCGAAGACGACGCTGGCATTCTTCTTGCGGAGCGTCTTCAGCCACTCGCGCAACTGCCCGGCGAACGCGTCATCATCGAGGGCAAGCCAGCCCTCATCGATGATGAGCAGTGTCGGACGACCGTCGAGCCGGTCGCCGATGCGATGAAACAGATAGGACAGGACGGCCGGCGCGGCCTGCGTGCCCACCAGACCTTCGATTTCGAACGCCTGCACGGATGCCTGGCCAAGGTGTTCGGCCTCTGCGTCGAGCAGCCGGCCGTTCGGGCCACCAACACAGTAGGGACGAAGCGCCTGTTTCAGGTCATTGGCTTGCAGAAGCACGCTGAGCCCGGTGATGGTGCGCTCCTCGACCGGAGCCGAGGCGAGCGAGGTCAGCGCCGCCCAGATATGCTCCTTTGCGTCCGGCGTGATCTGGATATCCTCGCGCGTCAGGATCGCGACGATCCAGTCAGCCGCCCAGGCGCGCTCGTACGTGTCATGAACGCGGGCGAGCGGCTGCAGCGAAACGGAAGCGTCCATGCCTTCGGTGAGATGACCCCCGAGATCGTGCCAGTCGCCGCCCATGGCGAGCGTCGCCGCGCGGATCGAGCCGCCGAAGTCGAAGGCGAAGACCTGAGCGTTGCGGTAGCGGCAGAATTGCAGCGCCATCAACGCCAGCAGCACCGACTTGCCGGCGCCGGTCGGGCCGACGACCAGCGTGTGACCGACGTCGCCGACATGAAGAACCAACCGGAACGGGGTCGAGCCTTCGGTCTTGCCGTAAAGCAAGGGAGGACTGACCAGATGCTCGTCCCGTTCCGGCCCCGCCCACACGGCAGAGAGGGGGGATCATGTGGGCGAGATTGAGCGTCGAGATAGGCGGCTGACGGACGTTGGCATAAGCATGCCCGGGTAACGAGCCGAGCCAGGCGTCGACGGCGTTGACGGTCTCGACGATCGCCGTGAAGTCGCGGCCCTGGATGATTTTCTCGACGAGCCGTAGTTTCTCGTCCGCGACGCGCGAATCGGAATCCCATATGGCGACGGTCGCGGTGACATAGGCCATGCCTGCCATGTCGGCGCCGAGCTCCTGCAACGCCGTGTCGGCGTCGGCCGCCTTGTTGGCGGCGTCGGTGTCGAGGAGTGCTGATGCCTCGTTGGTCATCACCTCCTTCAGGATCGAGGCGATGCTCTTGCGCTTGGCGAACCATTGCCGCCGTATCCTCGTCAAAAGGCGGACAGCGTCGACCTTGTCGAGCAGGATCGCGCGGGTCGACCAGCGGTACGGGAAGGCCAACTTATTGAGGTCATCAAGCAGGCCAGGTGTCGTGGCGGTCGGGAAGCCGACAATGGTAAGCACGCGAAGATGCTTGTCGCCAAGCCGCGGTTCGAGCCCACCGGCGAGCGGCTCGTCGGCCAGCAGCGCATCGAGATAGATTGGGGTCTCGGGGACGCGCACCGGATGGCGCTTGGTCGAGATGGTCGAATGCAGGTAGGTCAGCGTTTGGCCGTCATCGAGCCAGTGGCATTCAGGCATGAACCCGTCGAGCAGGGACAGCACGCGCTCGGTCCGGTCGACGAAAGCGCGGACGATTTCGCCCGGATCCGCGCCGGCCTGGTCGCGACCCTCATAAAGCCAGCCCTCGGCGCGCGTGGCGTCTTCGGGCGGCGGGAGGAACAGGAATGTGAGAAAGTAGCTCGATACGAAGTGAACCCCTTCCTCGTCGAAGTCGGCTTTGCGCTCAGCATCGAGCAGGCCGGAGCCCGCATTGGGAAACTGGCTCTCGGGATAAGAAGCCGCTTCGTGCCGCTGCGCTTCGACGAAGATGCTCCAGCCCGAGCCGAGACGACGAAAGGCATTGTTGATGCGCGATGCCACCGCGACAAGTTCCGCCGCTACGGCGGAGTCGAGATCGGGTCCGCGAAACCTCGCGGTGCGCTGAAAGCTGCCATCCTTGTTGAGCACGACCCCGGGGGCGACGAGTGCCGCCCAAGGCAGAAAGTCGGCAAGGCGAGCAGCAGTCCGGCGGTATTCGGCAAGGCTCATCATAGCGGCGCCCTCACACCGACAGATGCCCGGGCAGCCGCATGTGCCGGCGCCCGACTTCGAAAAAAAGCGGATCGCGCCTGGCAGCCCATGCCGCCGTAAAATGTCCGATTGCCCATATCAGAAGACCGGCCAGCCAGAGCCGCAGCCCAAGACCGACAGCGCCCGCCAGCGTGCCATTCAGGATCGCGATTGCGCGCGGCGCGCCCCCGAGCAGGATCTGCTCGGTCAGCGCCCGGTGCACGGGCACGGACCACCCCGGCACTGTGTCGAGCTGTTCGAAAGCGGTTGTCATCAGATCAACGCTCCGCCGCCGAACGAGAAGAACGAAAGGAAAAAGCTTGACGCCGCGAAGGCGATCGAAAGGCCGAAAACGATCTGGATCAGCCGCCTGAAGCCACCCGAACTGTCGCCGAAGGCCAGCGTCAGGCCGGTGACGATGATGATGATGACGGCGACGATCTTGGAAACCGGTCCTTCGATCGACTGCAGGATCTTCTCGAGCGGCTGTTCCCACGGCATCGAGGAGCCCGACGCAAAGGCGCCCGGCGCGACCATGAGGTTGAGGGCAATGGCGGAACTGGCCGCCGCCAGGCTGGCGTGGCAGCGCGAAGAAAGGCGGATCATGAAATTTCTCCTGTATTGATCGGTGTGGCTTCAGCAATGCGATAATCGCCATCGGGGCCCAAACCCTCGACCCTGACCAGTTCGATAAGCCGTCGCGCGGCGCCGCGTCCGGCGAGCACGGCGACAAGGCCGATCGTGTCCGCGATCAGCGCACGCGGGACAGTGACGACGGCCTCCTGGATCAGCTGTTCAAGTCGGCGCAGAGCGCCAATACCGGAGCCCGCATGAAGGGTGCCGATGCCACCGGGATGCCCGGTGCCCCATGCCTTTAAGAGGTCCAGCGCTTCGGCGCCGCGCACCTCGCCGATGGGAATGCGATCGGGCCGCAGGCGCAGCGAGGAACGAACCAGGTCGGAAAGCGTGGCGACGCCATCCTTGGTGCGCATCGCGACAAGGTTGGGCGCGGCGCACTGCAGCTCGCGGGTGTCCTCGATGATGACGACCCGGTCCATCCCTTTCGCCACTTCGGCGAGCAGCGCGTTGGTGAGGGTCGTCTTGCCCGTCGACGTGCCGCCGGCAACGAGGATGTTTGCGCGGCCGGCAACCGCGGCGCGCAACATAGCGGCGTGGGCAGAAGTCATGATGCCCGCCGCGACATAGTCATCGAGCGTGAACACGGCGACCGCGGGCTTGCGGATCGCGAAGGCCGGCGCGGCGACCACGGGCGGCAGCAGGCCTTCGAAACGCTCACCGGTTTGCGGCAACTCGGCCGAGACGCGCGGGGAACGGGAATGGACCTCGGCGCCGACATGATGGGCGACGAGGCGCACAATCCGCTCGCCGGCGGCAGGCGCGAGCATTTCCCCCGTATCGGCCAAACCTTCCGAAAGCCGATCCACCCAGATCCGGCCATCCGGGTTCAGCATGACCTCGACGATCGCGGGATCGTCCAGGAAGCGGGCGATGGCGGGTCCGAGCGCGGTGCGCAGCATACGCGAGCTGCGCGCGCGTCCTTCGGTATCGTTGTGCGAGATAGCCATCCTGTCCCCGTTGGATCGGGAACTCGTCGAGCAATTCCCGGTCGGGGATGAGCAAGAGAGGCCTGGAGCAGCCCGATTCAACAGCTTTCAACGGCCATCGTAGCGCAGCGAGCAAAAACCGGCGAACGGCGGCGCCGAGGTCAGGAAGCTTTGTGGCGGCGTTTCGCCGCGTTCCAAGATCGGCAGAATTATAAACTTTCGCAATGCTATGTACATGTTTATTGACACATGACTCTCACCGGGTTTATGAAAGGGCATCGATGACCTGGCCGAACGGGCGATCGTTCCTTTCACGGCGCGGAGGATTGTCATGCGGTTCGGATTGGAGGGCTCGGTTTCGCGGCGCCAAACAGGCTTTTCCAAATATGCTCGAGGCGCCACGACCGTCGCAACGCCGCGTCCCTTGACGGCAAAGGGCGGCGAAGCTTCATGAGCATGCTCGACATCTGGCTTGGGATCCTGCAAGGGCTGCGCATAACGGCAGCGGTCACAGCTTATGGCTTGGTCTTCGCAGTGCCCTTCGCGCTTATTTTCGGGGTCGCGCAGTTTCTGACCACCGGCTTGACGCGCTTTCTGGTCACGGCAGTAATCGAATTCTGGCGCAGTTCGGCGGTCGTCGTCCTGCTCTTCGTCTTTTACTACGTTCTGCCGGTCATGGGGGTCACTCTATCGGCAATGACCGTCAGTGCATTGGTGCTCGGCCTCAATAGCGGCGGCTACGCCAGCCAAGCGGTGCGGGCCGGGCTCCAATCTCTTCCTGCCGGCCAACGCGAGGCTGGCATGGCGCTTGGCCTCTCACGCCCGGCGATCCTGCTTCTGATCGAGCTGCCCCAGGCGTTGGTCGCCATGAGCCCCACATTCGTCAACAACCTCATTCAGCTCGTCAAGGCGACTTCCCTTGTCTCGTTGGTCACGTTGACGGACATGACCTTCCGCGCCAAGGAAATCGCGCAGACCGAGTACGACCCGGTCGCGATCTATTCGGCGCTGCTGCTAGCCTTCTTCGTCGTCTGTTATCCGATCGCGCTCGCCGGCCGCTGGCTCGAGGCGCGGGTCAGTCCCGAAAGAGGAACGCCTCGTGGGATTTAACTTCGGCTTCGCGCTCTCGACCATCCCGACCATTATCGGTGCGATCGGGGCCACCCTGCTCGCCACGGTCTTGAGTTGCCTTGGCGCTTCGGCGCTTGGCTTCACTTTCGAAATGATCCGCCGCGGCGGGGGTGCGCCTGGCCTCGCCGTGCGCTTCCTGATCGACTTCATCCGCTCGACGCCGGTTCTGGCCTGGCTCTATTTCCTGTATTTCGTCATGCCCTTCTACGGGATCCGGCTTGGCGCCATGACAGTGGGCATATTGGGGCTCAGCCTATACTACAGCGGTTATCTGGCCGAGGTGTTCAAGGCGGGCATCGACGCTATTCCGAGGGGCCAGCAGGAAGCAGCCAGAGCCTTGTCGCTCACGCGCCGCGACACGGTCATCTTCGTCATCGCACCCCAAATGCTGCGCAACATCGCCGCGCCCCTGGGCAACTACCTTGTTTCGATCCTTAAGGCGACGCCTTATCTTGCGATCCTGGCGGTGCCGGAAATGCTCGGGCGCGCCTTCGATATCGCTTCCGAAACCTATCGCTACGCTGAGCCGCTGACCGTCGCCGGCGTTCTGTTTCTCGCCCTGGCGCTGATGGTTTCTTATGGAGTGAAGCGCATCGAGAAGTTCCTGCTTGCGAGCGGGCGTCGCTGATGCTCGACCGGCGCGCGCTTCCGACCTCGAGGCATGAATCCCTCCCCCTCGTGCGGATCGACGGCCTCAACAAGTGGTTCGGTGCACTGCACGTTTTGAAAAACATAGATCTGACCTTACGGCCGGGTGCACGCGTCGTCGTTTGCGGACCGTCCGGGTCCGGCAAGTCGACATTGATTCGCTGCATCAACGGTCTTGAGCGTTTCCAAAAGGGGACGATAGAGTTTGAAGGGAGAAGTCTGGGAAAAAGCGATCGCGATGCCGCGACGGCGCGCCGGCTAACCGGCATGGTGTTCCAAAGCTTCAACCTCTTCCCTCACCTCACCGTGCTTGCCAACTGCACGCTGGCGCTGCGCCGGGTCCTCTTGAAATCGGCGCACGAGGCCGAAGAGATCGCCATGCGGCATCTGACGGCCGTGCACATCCCCGAAAAGGCGCGGGCCTATCCGGCCCAGCTGTCGGGCGGTCAACAACAGCGAGCGGCGATCGCGCGCGCGCTCTGCCTCGATCCCCGCATCATGCTGTTCGATGAACCCACCTCGGCGCTCGACCCGGAAATGATCAAGGAAGTGCTCGACGTCATGATCGCGCTCGCGAACACCGGCGTGACCATGGTTTGCGTGACGCATGAAATGGGCTTTGCACGCGAAGTCGCCGATGAGATCATTTTCATGGACGAAGGCAGCATCGTCGAGCATGCCTCTTCCAACGACTTTTTCTCTAGAGCCGCTCACCCGCGCACGCGGCTGTTCCTGGATACTATCCTGAACCATTGAGAACAGATTGCGTATGCACCGGCGTGCCGGCAATGGACGTGCACGAACGCCAACAGGGCGATCGGCAGGTGCGGAATCGCCGAGCAGGTTACCAGTCCGGCGCGAACGCGTAGCCGGCCGAGCGGACGGTCCGGATCACATCGCTTCCCACGCATGCCCGAAGCCTTTTGCGCAACCTGGCAATATGAACGTCAACACCCCGTATATCGGTTGCGGCGGCGTGTTCAGGCCATGCGGTCGCGACCAGTTCCTCCCGGCTGAAGACCTTGCCAGGTTGCGCCAGAAGGCTGCGCAAAAGCTTGAACTCGATCGGCGGCATAACGATCTCTTTTTGCTTGAAGAATGTCCGGTGGGTCTGTCGCTCCAGCCGGAAATCGCCCTGCACCAGATCGCCTGTCTTGGTTTCGCGCGAAAGCTTCGCGACACCTGCTTTGCCATGCAGCCAGGTCAGAAGCTGCTCGGGCGCAAACGGCCGCGAAAATATCTCGTCGACGCCAGCCTTGATAAGGTCCAGGTGCAGTTTGCCGGAACGAGGCGCGACGAGACCTGCAAGAGGCGTTGCTCTTGTCGCTTCGGACGACTTCAGCGACAGGCATTGCTTGGCGATTGCGCGGTCGCCCGGATGACAGTCCAGGATAACGGCAAGCGGCGTTTCGGCCACGATGGCAGGCGCAATCTCCTTGTCTGCCGTGATCAGGCGGGTTTCGAAGCCGGCGACTGAAAGGATGTGCCCGAAAACCAGAAAGAAATCCGGGTCCTTCGAAGAGATCAGGACCAGCGGCGTCATGAGTCCATCAACCGAATTCGGTGCATCATAGGGCTGACTACCGCGCAAATGGGCGGGATGACAATATGCCCTGGCGTGCGAACCTTCAGCTGCCGGTGGCAATCAGCCTAGATTTTATCCGCAAGTATGACGCCGCTGATGCCGTAAGCGCGGCGCGTCTGCTCAATGGCCTCAGGCGTGACATCGATCAGCAGCGCGATGATGTCTCCATCCGGATGCTTGAGAGCGTTGCCGAGTTCGAAAAGCGACCAGCCGAGCGCGCGCAGGCGTTTCGGCCAGAATGTCTCGCACACCACGCTGATCTGTCGAATCCCCAGACTTTGCGCCGTCTCAAGAAGACCGCACAGAACAAAGCCGGCGATCGGCGACGACGCTCCGTGCGTGCGAAGCGATGGGACGACAAAAAACCGCGTCCATTCGAAAATTTCAGCCGCTCTCGGAGGCGTGCCGCCGGCGAGAACCGGAAAGACCTCGCTCATCAGATGCGGCTGCAGCGTCGGAACAAGACGGGAGCCGCCGACGATCTTGCCGTTGGTATCGAGCGCCAGAACATAAAGCGCATGCTCGTTGTCGAAGGCGTCGATCTCGATGTTGATGGGGCGGGCGACGGCGCGCCATCGTCTATGCTTGACGTAAATGTCGTACCGGATGCGAAAATAGCGCTCCAGCACTTTTCTATACTGCTTCCTGTTTTCCCAGGTGACCAGATGAATACCGACCATGTCGCCTCCAAAAGTGGAGGTCGTAGGAAAACGCGCTTCGTGCCCGTATAATGGTATTCAGGTATTGCTAAATCTGGATTTCCTGTCGTCGCAGAGCCTTGACGATGGCGTGGGACACGTTGATGGCGTCGAGCTTTCCTCGAATGTTGCGTTGATGGCTCTCGACCGTGTTTCGGGTGACGCCGAGGATGCAGGCGATGTCTTCCGTGGATTTGCCTTGTGCGCTCCACTCCAGAAGTTCGCGCTCGCGCGCCGTCAACGGCGTGGGCTGATCTCCCCCGCCAGGTGTTCCTAACGCTGAAAGGCTTCGGAACGTATGTACGCACAGCGTCTCGATGAAGGGCATGGCGCTCGGCGGTAATTCAATCCGGTCACTCGCGGCGGTGACGACGCCGGGACCTGACAGCGGGACGTGTACCGGGACGCAGATGCCTTGTTTCATCCCGAACTCCGCCGCCTCGTCCATCACCAATCTTGCGCGTTTAAACAGTCTTGCGGCTGGAAGGTCGCCCCACAGAAAGGGCTGTGGCGAGTGCCGGCACTGCGCAACGCAAGGATCATGCAAGAAATGATCCTCCGAGACATATCGAAGATACCATTCGGGAGGCCAGCCGTCGCCCAGGATCTCGCGTTGCCAGTCCGCGTCGTGCGGCACCGGCAGGCCGGTGATCAGAAAATTGCGCAATCCATACCGCCCCATGACGGAGCGAAACTCCTGGATGATTGCATCAGTCGACCGCGCAGCGTCGATCCTTGAGATTGCTGCGTAAAGGTCAGCAACACCTTCGCTCTCCATTGGCAGACCTCGACAAAAGCCAAGCCGCACGCCGCGGCACAACTTATGCGCGTCTCCACGATCTTCAATGGGACCTAGAGCGAATGTACACTGCAGGAGTCAATTAGACGGCTTAAAGTCGAGAAACGTGGAATTGTGCTCAATATCTCGAAGAACACGTGAGCCTTCATTCTGTCGACTTCGCAGCCCCTTGTTTCGTCACACGCACAGCTCGCCGATTCGATGGAACGGCCGCGATCAACTCTTGCGGCTCGACATCCAAGGCCTTCGCCAGGATCTCGACTGTATCCAGGGTGGCGTTGCGCCGACCGGCCTCCACGCTGCTGATATAGGCTCGCGTGCGGCCCGAAACGAAAGACAACTGCTCCTGAGAGAGTTTTCTTTCTCTCCGAAGCCGCTGCACGTTCAGACCAAAAACGCCGCGAAGTTTCATCAACCAACGGATGCTACGACGCGCACTATGGTGCGACACACTATAGTGCACAGCGGTGCTGTTGGCTGTTTGAAACAACCAGCGAATTCATCGTTTCCTGACACAGGAATAGCCATGCCGAGCCGGCCGTTTCGTGACCTCGCGCACAACATATCCGTGCATTCCTCAGGCGAGATTAGCCGACCCAGAACGGAAGAAAGCCGGGTACTGGAATTCGTCTGCATCCGATGCGATGCCTCCTACCCCGCCGATATCACCATCGACTCCAAAGGGTGCGCGCGGTGTCAGGAAACCGCACCCGCAAATCTTCGGCCGGTTTATGCGGATCCTCCCCCTCATCCCTTGGACGGCGCCACCCCCTCGCGCTCGCTATGGCGTTTTGCGCATAGTCTGCCTTGCACAGCCGCGGATGCAGTGAGCCTTGGCGAGGGTTTGACACCGTTGCTTGCGGCGCCACGCATCGGCGCGTTCCTCGGTGTGCCCAACCTCGCAATCAAGGACGAAGGCCGAAACCCGACGTGGTCGCATAAGGACCGCTTTTCGACGGTCGCGGTCAGCGTGGCGCGCGCACGTGGCGCGAAGATCGTCGCGACCGCCTCCTCCGGCAACGCCGGCGCTTCGTTGGCGGCCTACGCTTCCAGAGCCGGGCTGAAGTGCGTTGTCACGACTTTCGCCGGGTCGGCCGGCGCGATGCTGGCGCAGATCCGAAAATATGGCGCGACGGTGCTGCCCTTGGTCAACAAAATGGACCGATGGTCCGTGCTGGAACAGGCGGCTGCCCGCTATGACTGGTTCATCGCCTCGCCCTATCACGGTCCGGTCGTCGGCAGCCATCCACTCGGCATCGAGGGCTACAAGACGATTGCCTACGAGATCGTCGAGCAATCGGATGGCACGGCGCCAGACTGGTGCGTCCTGCCGGTCTGCTATGGCGATGCATTGTCGGGCGTGTGGGCGGGCTTTTGCGAGTTGTACGCGCAAGGGACGATCACGCAGCTGCCCCGTCTCGTCGCCGCGGAGGTGCACGGGTCATTGGCGGACGCGCTTGCCAGCGGCGCCGATGCCTTGAGTGAACGCAAAATGCTCTTCGACAGCCTCGCCGTATCGATCGGCACGCCGCGCAGCACCTTTCAGGCTCTGAAGGCTCTGCGCGAATCCGGCGGACACGCCGTCCCCGTCGACAATCACTGCCTGATCGCGATGCAGGAACGTCTTGCGCAGGACGAAGGGATCTTTGCCGAACTGGCGTCTGTCACGCCGCTGATCGCCATATCGACGTTGAAGAATCAAGGTATCATCGCAGCCACAGACCGCGTCGTGGCCGTTGTGACCGCCAGCGGTCTCAAGGACCTCGATCGGTCCACTGGATCGAACGAACACGATCAGATCTTCCAGACGACGGAAGACGCCTGGCGCTGGCTCGACAAAAGCGGGCTGGATCTCGTTTCATAGATTCTCCACCGCACCAATAGCCGATGGCACCTCACTTGCTGTCTGCGTTTTCAGCACATCGTCGAGACTACGGCGCAGCCAAAGAAAGCGCGTCCATTGCGCCTCTGCGGCCGGTGCGATTGTCGTCAGCGTCCTCGGCTCGGACAAGTCCTTGCAGGGCCAGCCAGGCAGGGTCGAAAGCCAGTCGTCATTGTAGACAGTCTCGGCATGGCGATGGCCTTCGTCAGGCATGATGACCGCTACTTGCGCGTCCGGCAGGGTCGTTGCAACCCATTGCGCCACCAACGCGGCGGCGCCGCTGGTCGGCCCCATGAATATACCGTGCTCGCGCAGCAAACGGTGCGCGCTCAGATACGCCGGATAGGCGCCAACCCAATGGATCTCGTCGACAAGCTCATGCCTGACGTTTTTCGGCAGAACGCTGTTGCCCAAGCCCCGCAGCATGCGTTTGCCGACGGGCTGCCCGAACAGAATGCTGCGATGGGTGTCGACGGCAAACACCGTCAGATGGGGAAAGACCGTTCGCAGAAAGGACGCGGTGCCGCATAGCGAACCGCCAGTGCCGACGCAGCCGACCAGGCAGTCAACCCTGCCCACCGCCCGGATGAACAGTTCAGCCAGCCGCGCATAGGCCAGCCAATTTCCCGGACTGTCGTATTGGCGGGTCCAGAAGCCGTCCGGCTCCTTGGCCAGGATTTCCTGCAGGCGCTCAAGCCGGCCAGGCTGATTGCCGTCACCACGCGGATCGTCAAGTGCAATGACCGTGGCGCCGATGCGCTCCAGCCGGGCTTTGTATTTGGCATCGATAAGCGTTGAAGCGGTGACGAGGGTAAGGCGATAGTCACGCGCCGCCGCGAGCAGCGCCACCGCCATGCCGAAGGTGCCGGACGTCGTCTCGACAATGTGGGACCCCGCCTTCAGTTCGCCATTCGACGCTGCCCTATCCAGGATGTAGCGGGCCGGCATCAGCTTCATCAATGGAAAAGCCGCCGCCACCAAATTTGGCGCCAGGCGAGCAAGGCGTGGGGTCTCAAGATCCCTGAAATAGTCAACTGCGAGGGTCACCATGTCCAGCCCTCCGCATTGACCAGATGGACCTCGACTTCCTTGAAGCCGGCGCGCCTTATCTGTTGCGCGACCAAAGCTGCCCGTCGCTTCAGATTCAATGCGAAAAGATCGAAAATCAGACCAAACAACGAGCCGCTATGGGCGACTTGCACCCCGCACGCTCCAGCCCGCCTGGCGATTTCGGCGATCTCGTCGAAACCCTCTTTCGGCAAGTGCCGTTGACTGATCAAGGCGCTGGCCGAGGCGGCACGTCCAAGAAGATTCGGATCCTGAAGGTAGACCGCCCGCGCCACCAGCGCCCGAAGCACGCCGAATTCCTGGATTTCGGCGCTGTCGTAACGCGCCGGCGGCAGCTGCAATGTGTCGACCGGGACGCCGCCACTCGCCTTGAACCCGACCAGTAGCAGCGGCGGCAGCGAGCCGCCGAAATTCTCGATCACCGTGCCCTCGCGTTGCGCGAACAGGACCGCATGCTCATTGAATGCGATCGCGTCGCTGGCGCGCTCGGCGGCAACGGCGAGACGCCCGATGCTCGAGGGGCGCAACTGGACCTTGTGGGCCGCGGCTACAGCGCGAATGGAAGCGACGACGTCCGCGGTCGATGAGCCGTAGCCGTGCCCCACGGGAATCGAGCTTTGAAGTGTCAGCACGCCACCGCCGGTTACCTTCAAGAAATCGAGCGTGAGCCGCGCGGCTGACGACGCCTTGACCTTATGATCAGGGTGGACAATGACCGCATCGCCGTCGGTTCTGGCAAAGGTGGCCTCGGACCTCAAACCGGCGACCGGCAGCGTGACGAGCCCGCGATGAAGGCGCCCGCCATCATCCTTGAAGACGCCCTGGATGAGTTCGCCGTGATGCGCTATCGCCGCTCCCGTCCCGATCGAAGACCGCAGCGTTTCACGGCTCATAAAATCGCCGGCGCCAGCCATTTTCAGTTCTCCCCCACGCTCTCTCGCAGCGGAGGAGGATGGCGCCGACGGCTGACACCCGCCCTCAAGGAATTCCGGTATTGACGACTTCCTGTCGAACGAGCCAGCCGGAGGCGATGTGGGATCGATCGTCAGGCGGCGGAGCCGAGGTGCCTCAGCGGCCGGCCAACCGAAACCGCTTGAGCCGCGGCCATAATACCTTGCGCGTCGATCCCGTAATGCCGGTAGAGATCCGCGATCGTGCCGGTCTGGCCGAAATGCTCGACGCCCAAAGCGCGCGTACGGTGGCCATGGACCGACCCCAGCCAAGCGAGCGTCGCGGGGTGCCCGTCCAAGACCGTAACGATGGCGCAGGAAGCAGGAAGGCCGGCCAGAAGGCGCTCGACATGACTTGAGGCGCGCGGATGGCCGTATTGGCGCGCCCGGGCCGCGGCTGACCAGCCGGCGTTCAGCCGATCAGCCGAGGTCACGGCCAGAAGCCCGACATCGCGCCGATCGCCGGCCATCAAGCCCAGCGCCTGTACCGCTTCCGGCGCGACTGCCCCGGAGTAAGCTATCACCAGGTCGGCGTTCGGGCCGGGCGGGCGCAGCCAGTAGGCGCCATCGACGATGTCGCGCGCCAGCTTGCTTTCCATCGGGCGTGTCGGCTGCTCGATCGAGCGAGTCGAGAGCCTCAGGTAGACCGAACCCCCGGTTTGATCACGCAGCCAGGTATGGTCGTCAGGCTCGGCTTCGCCGGTACGCTGCATATACTCGAATGCCCAACGCAGGATGATTGCCAGTTCATCGACATAGGCCGGCTCGAACATCGCGAGACCGTCCTGCGCCATGCCGATCAGCGGCGTGGCGACCGACTGATGCGCTCCGCCTTCGGGAGCCAGCGTCACGCCGGAGGGCGTCGCGGCCACGATAAAGCGGGCGTCCTGGTAACAGGCATAATTGAGCGCATCGAGGCCCCGCTCGATGAAGGGGTCATAGAGGGTTCCGACCGGAAGCAGTCGCTCGCCGTGAAGCGAGTGCGACAGGCCGAGCGCCGAAAGCATCGTGAAAAGGTTCATCTCGGAGATGCCCAGCTCGATATGCTGTCCGGACGGCGCAAACGTCCAGTTGAAGGTGGAGGGGATGCGCTCCTCGCGGAAAATGTCCGCCTGATCGCCGCGCGCGAACAGACCCCGCTTGTTTACCCAGGCGCCGAGATTGGTCGAGACGGTGACGTCGGGGGATGTCGTGACGACACGGCTTGCAAAATCGCTGTCCGACTTTGCGATCTCGTGCATCAAAAGCCCGAAACCTTGTTGTGTCGACATGGACGGCTGAGCGCCGAAGCTGATGCGCGCTGGCACCGGAATAGCTGTGGCATTGTGACGACGCGGGGCTGCCTGCGCGAAAGGCGACGACGCGAGGAAGGATCGTATCGCAGCCTCGTCGTAGGCGAGGCCCTCGAACATGTGCCATTCGCGGCCCTCGCCCACTCCCATACCTTGGCGCAGGGCTTCGACTTGCGCCGGTGTCATCAATCCGGCGTGGTTGTCTTTGTGGCCGGCGAGCGGCAGGCCGAAGCCCTTGATCGTATAGGCGATGAAGCAGGTCGGGCGATCATGCCCGCGCGCTTCTTCGAAGGCATCGATGATGGTCTCAAGATCGTGGCCGCCGAGGTTTGCCATCAATACGGCAAGCTCATCGTCGCTGCGCTTCTCGATCAGGCGGCTGACCGGTCCCTGATCGCCCAGATCGTCCAGCAGGCGCCTGCGCCATGCAGCGCCGCCCTGGAAGGTCAGCGCGGAATAGAGCTGATTGGGACATGCGTCGATCCAGGCCCGCAGCTTTTCGCCGCCCTCCTCCTCGAAGGCGGCCTGTTGCAATGTCCCGTGTTTGAGGATCACCACATCCCAGCCGAAGTTGCGAAAGATGGTTTCGAAACGCTGCCACAGGCCTTCGCGCACCACCGCGTCCAGGCTCTGCCTGTTGTAGTCGACGATCCACCAGGTGTTGCGCAGGCCGTGCTTCCAGCCCTCGAGAAGCGCCTCGAAGATATTGCCTTCATCCATTTCGGCGTCGCCGAGCAGAGCGACCATCCGGCCTTCCGGCTGATCGGTCTTCCACCCTTTTGCGCTGACATAATCTTGGACCAGGGAGGAGAACAGGCTCTGCGCGACTCCCAGTCCAACCGACCCGGTCGAGAAATCGACATCGTCGATATCCTTGGTTCGGGACGGATAGGACTGCGCGCCGCGATAGCCACGAAAATTCTGCAGCTGCTCGAGCGTCTGCTTGCCGAACAAATACTGGATGGCATGGAAAACCGGGCTGGCATGCGGCTTGACGGCGACGCGGTCCTGCGGCCTCAGGATCTTGAAGTAGAGCGCCGTCATCAAGGTCGAGGCGGACGCCGAAGACGCCTGGTGGCCGCCGACCTTGAGGCCGTCCGTCGACTCGCGAAGATGGTTGGCGTGATGGATCATCCAGACGGCCAGCCAGAGGACCTTGCGCTCAAGCTCGGAAAGGATCGTCATCGTCGGCTCCTGTGAAATCGCGCCTAAACGATACCTGCGTCGATCTTCCGAATGTGGCTATTCTTGCTACAAAGCGATCGATGATATTAGCTGATCCAGCCAATTACGGCCCACCGATGAGGGAAACATGCCAAATCCGGCGTTTGACGCAATCGACCTGAAGATCATCGCCGCGCTGCAGAAGAACGCCAAGGCGACTTCGAACGACCTCGCCGAAGCCGTCGGACTTTCGCCCTCCCCTTGCGCGCGGCGCGTCAGGCTCCTGGAGAACGCCGGCGTCATCAAGGGCTACACCGTGGTCGTCGACCAGAAGAAGCTCGGCCTGCCGATCAGCGCTTTCGCATCGATCAAGCTTGAAAGGCAACGCGAGGACGATCTCGACCGGTTCTCGCAAGCCGTGCTTCGCTGGCCAGAGGTGGTCGACTGTTATCTGATGACCGGCCAGCGCGACTACCTGATGCGCATCGTGGTGCGCGACCTCGAGGCCTATGAGCGGTTCATCAAGGACAAGCTGACGCGGCTGGACAATATCGCTTCGATCGAAAGCAGTTTCGCCCTGGGCCAGGTCAAGCGCTCGGAAGTCCTGCCCATATGATCGAGCGAGTATTCTGGGACGCCCATCGCGGCGGCAGCCGGTCTGCGTGCCCTTGCGCTGATCGAGGGCAGATGCGCCTCAAGATCGGCCGTCCCTGGCCGCGTCCTCGATCAATTTCGCCAGCAAGTGGCGGAATCTTTGGTCAGACTTATCCGCGATACTTCCTATATCTTCCGCCACCATGCCGGGTGCAGAAACTGACGCCTCCCCACTTATCGAAACGCTGACCCTGAACGCCCTTGCCTGGCTTTTCTCGCCTGCTCCGTTCCGGTAAATTCGGAATTCAACAGACGGCGCAATGGCGCTAGCCTCGCGGCGCGGCATGGGGTTTACATCGATGGTCACCTCTCCCGCCACGTCTGCCTTGGCCGCTTCCAACGACGCAACGACGACCTCCGTTAGCCAAGCTCTGGCTTGGGCGCCAAAGTCCACCTTTGGGGTATTCCCATCCGCTCTCTCGTCCTGCCGATGGTGAGCTTTCTTTCCCCGCTCAAGGGCCTCTTTGAACTTGGACATTGTGGCGGCCTCCGACTGGTCAGCACATGAGGATGCGGCAGATCGGCCGCAACTCTTCAATTTAAAGAACGCACGCAATCCTGGGATGTTGCGCCTAGACGAAATTGGTGCTTTGGCCACGCATACCTGATGGCGCTCCCCAGGCTCGCTTACTGAGTGCAAGGCTGGACCCCGGTTCTGATGGCCTTTCGCAAGCGCACGTCGGCATCGAAGTGGGCGGAGGTCTTAAAGTGATTTGGGCCGCGTGGTTGCTCGCCTTCGCTTCCAGAAGGATGAACTGAGCGCCGCAAGTTAAGCGGCTTCTCACTACGCTGCCTTTCGAACAGCAGCCCTGAATGGATGGTCGATGGTGAAGGCGTCCGGCCGGATTCCCCGCTCGATCTGCGTCCATGTGACAGGATGGGCAATAGGAAAGCCGGGCCGCGCTCGTGGCGAGAACGTACCGACTGCAGTATTGCCGCGCCCGTTGCGAAGATAGTCGAGGAAAATGCGACCACGTCGGGCTGCTGGATCGGCTGACAAGAGGTAACGGTCCGGCTTAGCATCGATGAGGCACTGCGCAAGTGATTTGGCCAGTTGCCGCGCCCTGTCATGGGTCGTCTTCGCGGCGAGCGGTGCCATCAGGTGAATGCCTTTGCCGCCGGTGAGCTTCGGCCAGCTCTCCAAGCCAGTTGCTTCCAAGATCGCCCGTAGCGACAGCGCGGCTTCGACCACCGCATCCCATCGGACGCCCTCGCCGGGATCGAGGTCCAGGACAAGCCTGTCGGCATATTCGATATCGTCAATGGTCGCATTCCAAGGATGAAGCTCGACGGTATCCATTTCGAGCAAGCCGAGCAGGCCGTTGAGATCATCCACCCAAACCCGGACACCTTCGCCGCCTTCGCGTTTTTGCACCCGCAGTTGGTGCACCGACGCTGGTATCGGAGGCAGCGGTCCCTTGTGATAGAAGGTGGCCCCCTGCGCATGACGTACCAGCTTCAGTGGTCTTCGTCCCAGATGGATCAGCGCTCGGTCAGCCACCCGCCGCCAGTAGCCCATCAGCTCTTCCTTGGAAGGTGCAACAGCATCGGGTAACAGCTGGAGAATGTTCTCGCGAGGAACGCCATGTTGACCCTCCAACCTGCGCTTGGAGGGGGACGGCGGCTTCGCCGGGATCACCTGGAGATCCTCGCGCAATCCCTTGAACACGGCCTCGCGCAAGATGCCTCGGTCTGTCACGCCACTGAATTGCACCTCCGCCAGCACCTCCGGCCGGACCCACGTTGCCTTGGGCTTTGTGATGGGGTCCGAGAGAGGTGATTTGCTGATGACTAGCGGATCAAGCCGCTCGCGAATTCGCCGGGCTGCCTCCAGCGTATAGCCGCTTTGCGCTTTTCCCGCATAGAGCAGCCGCTCGCCCTGCCATCTGCCGATATACAGGGAAGCAATGCGGCGTGGTTGCGCGCCGAGCTTTTCAACGAAAGCGACAATCGGGAACGTGTCGCTCTTGACGCACTTCACCTTGAGCCAGCTCGTTTGGGCACCGGAGCGATAGGGAGAGTCAGCCCGCTTTGAGACCACCCCCTCCAAGCCCATGCGGCAGGCATGGTCGAACACGTCCTTGCCGCTAATTCCCAGATGTTCGACATAGGTCAGTGTTGGAGCCGTTTCCTGCAGGAGCCTGTGCAGAGCAGCTTTGCGCTCAATCAGCGGCTGCTGTCGAAGGTCGCGGCCGTTGAGGTACAAAAGATCGAACGCAAAGAACATGAGTTTCGGCGAGTTCGGATTTCCCAGTTCCCGCTCGAGCGCTTGAAAGTCCGGCAGGCCGGTGTTGCCGAGAACCACAGCTTCTCCGTCAATGATCGCGGATCGGACCGGCAGGTTCGCCGCCGTCTGGACGATCCGTTTGTACCGATGCGACCAGTCATAGCCGCGACGCGTGAAAGCACGTGCCCCGCCACCTTCAACGATAAGCTCGGTCCGGTAGCCATCGTATTTGATTTCGTGCAGCCAGTCCGTGTCGGCAGGAGCGTTCTCGACCAGCGTCGGTGACTGAAATTCGATGAAGGCGAGGTGACCGGTCGATTTACGCATGCACTCGAACTCCTGAACCGGGATTCAAACCGGGCCGGAGCAATCGGTTCCAAAGAGTTTAGCAAAATTGAATATGATCGCGGCCGCCGGCGCGGTCGGCTGCTGCCTCTGAAGCTTTTAGAAACCTTGTAGCAATGATCGTGCGCTGAGCCTTATTCGCTCAACGGTCAATCCAGCGGTGAGCCGCCAAAGAGGGCTCGAGTAGGAAGACCGAACGGTGAAAAGCGCGCCTGACCGAGAGTCTGCTGATCTGCATCGTCTGCGGGGTTGGGGCCTGCAAATTGAAGACTCCAAATATTCGGCCCGGTCACCTCGCCTCCCATTGTTTGAGAGGCGGCAATATTTTGTACATATTTTGTATATCTATATTGACGCATTGGCTGCCCTCAACGTAGCGTTGAACGGCTGGGGCCGAACCCCTGCGCGCAACTCAATCTCATGGGAGGACTGCACGATGAAATTTCGAGCCCGATCGGCCGCCATTGGCCTGGCCTGCATCGCCTATGCCGCGATTGTTGGATCCGTGCTGCCGGCCACGGCGGAAACGACAAAGGAACGCATCTTGAGAGAGGGCAGGATTGTGATCGGTATCCACAACCGTTCGCCATGGGGCTACAAGAAGGAAGGAACCGGCGAGTTGCTCGGCTGGCATCCGGACCTGCTCAGAGCAGCGTTCGCCGATCTCGGCGTCAAGCAGATCGACTTCGAGGTCACCGAGTTCGGTGCGTTGATCCCTGGCTTGATGGCCGGGCGTTTCGATGCCGTGGCGTCCGGCTTGTCGATAACGCCGCCGCGATGCCAGCAGGTCGCCTTCGGCGCTCCCGATCTGAGGCAGGACGACGCGGCGATCGTACTCGCCGGCAACCCCAAGGCGATCCATAGCTATGCGGATCTTGCCAAGAAATCCGACACCATCATGGGCGGCGGCCGCGGCAGCAATGTCATCCAGAACGCCATCGCCGAGGGCGTCCCTCAGGATCGGATCCTGCAGTTTCCCGATGTCGAGACCAACATCGCGGCACTGCGCGCCGGCCGTATCGACGCCGCGGTATTTTCTTCCCCGACGGCAATCGGGCTGCTGGCCGGCAAAAAGAGCCCCGATCTGGAGCGCGCCAACCCATTCACGACCGACGAGAAGTCGATCAGCTACGTCGCGATCGCGTTCAGGAAGGATGATGGTGACCTGCGCGACCTTTACAACCAAGGGCTGGCCAAGGTGATGTCGAACGGCACGATTGCCACCATCATGGCGAAGTACGGATTTGGCCCTACCGAAAACGTGCCGCCAGGCTTGACGACCTCGCAATTATGCGGAGCCGCCAACTGACCGGGTCAGCAACGGGAAGCCCGGCCGATGCCCTCCTCGAACTAGTCAATCAACAGGACCTGGTGGCGCCGCGCGAGCTCGGGCGGCGCCTCCGCCCGCAGGCCGCCACATCACTATCGCTCAGGATCGCTGGATGGCGCGATGTCTTCGGGGATTTCTTGCCGCAAGCTCGGCCCCTTGGCCAGGCGCCTGCCAAGCGCGGAAAGGAAAGCTTCATAGCGCTCGCTTGCCTTGGCGCGCGCTGCCTGGGCCATCGGCTCAGGCAAGGCCGGAGTGGTGGCAAGCCAGAAGCGGACGAATACCGCATGGGTTTCAACTGAGATGCCGACGTCGCGCTCCAACCGCGCGATCCGGCGATCGATCCGGTCGAGACGTTTGGAGATCGCCGCCTCGCGTTGCGCTTCGGCATCCGGAGAGAGGAATGAGGCGATCGCCGCCTCAGCAATGAGCGACTGCGAGCGATCGCGCCGGGCGGCATACTCGACCAGCAAGGCCATCACGGCAGGATCGAGATAGACGGAAATCTGGACCTTTTTCTTTCTTGGCGTCACAACCTTCACAGCTCCATGCCGTCGTCCGGATCGAGCGCGATCTGACGCGCCACGCCCCGAACAAGGCGAGCCATGCGGCTGCTGCTCGCGGCGAGATCATCCGCCTCGTCAGGCGCTTCGATCTCGAATTCGTTGACGGGCGGCAGCTCCGCCGCAGCCGGCAGAAGTGGATCGAGCTCGGGCTGACGTCGCAATTCGGACTCGGTCGATTCGCCATGGACTTTCGCCACGGCAGTTGCGGCTGCCGCACCCGGTTGCGGAAGCGGCAACGGAATCGTCGTCCAATCGTCAGGCTCCGCCACGGCTCGACCCGTGATAGCCGGTGGCGGCATGATGCGCTCCCGCAACCGCGGGTCTTCGAAATAGCGCGCCTTCTTCGCCCGGATCGGCGGCGTCCCCGCCAGCATGACGATCTCGTCGCCTGCCGGCAGTTGCATGATCTCGCCGGGTGTCAGCAATGGCCGCGCCGTCTCCGAGCGCGAGACCATGAGATGACCGAGCCATGGCGAGAGCCGGTGACCGGCATAGTTCTTCATCGCCTTCAGCTCGGTTGCCGTACCAAGGGCGTCCGAGACGCGCTTGGCGGTGCGCTCGTCATTGGTCGCGAAGCTGACCCTTACATGACAGTTGTCCAGAATAGAGTTGTTCGGGCCGTAGGCCTTCTCGATCTGGTTGAGGGACTGCGCGATCAGGAAGCTTTTCAACCCATAGCCGGCCATGAAAGCGAGCGCGGATTCGAAGAAGTCGAGCCGTCCGAGCGCCGGGAACTCGTCCAGCATCAGAAGCAATCGATGCCGATCCGCCCTCGCCTGCAGATCCTCGGTCAGACGGCGGCCGATCTGGTTGAGGATGAGACGGATCAGCGGCTTGGTGCGGCTGATGTCGGATGGTGGAACGACGAGATAGAGCGTCGCCGGACGAGGATCGGCGACCAGGTCGGCGATGCGCCAGCCGCATGCGCGCGTCACCTCCGCCACCACCGGATCGCGATAGAGCCCAAGGAAGGACATGGCGGTCGAGAGCACGCCGGAGCGTTCATTGTCCGACTTGTTCAACAACTCACGGGCTGCGCTGGCGATGACCGGGTGCGGACCACCCTCCCCAAGATGCGGAGTCGTCATCATCGCGGCCAGGGTTGATTCGATCGGCCGCTTCGGATCGGACAGGAATGCCGCGACGCCGGCAAGCGTCTTGTCCGGTCCGGCATAGAGCACATGCAGGATCGCGCCGACCAGCAGCGCGTGGCTCGTCTTTTCCCAATGATTGCGCCTTTCGAGTGAGCCTTCGGGGTCGACCAGGATGTCGGCGATGTTTTGCACATCGCGGACTTCCCATTCACCGCGGCGAACCTCGAGCAAAGGGTTGTATGCATCCGATCTTGCATTGGTCGGATCAAACAGCAGAACCCGGCCGTGGCGGGCGCGGAAGCCGGCGGTCAGACCCCAGTTCTCGCCCTTGATGTCATGGACGATTGCCGAGCCAGGCCAGGTCAGCAGCGACGGCACAACAAGCCCGACACCCTTTCCCGAACGCGTCGGCGCAAAGCAAAGCACATGCTCGGGCCCGTCGTGGCGCAGATAATGAGTTCCATAGCGCCCCAGCACCACGCCGTCGGGGGCAAGCAGGCCTGCCGCCTGCACCTCGCTTCTTTCGGCCCAGCGCGCGGAGCCATAGGTCGCGACCTCCCTCGCCTCGCGGGCACGCCATAGCGACATGCCGATCGCTACGGCGATCGCGATGAAGCCGCCCGAGGCGGCAATCAGACCGCCGCGCGCGAAGATGGCTGGTGCGTAGGCGTCGTAGAAATACCACCACCAGAAGATGGCGGGCGGATAATAGACTGGCATGCCGCCAATGACGAACCAAGGCGCTCCCAGCCGTTCCTGATAGCCCAGCTGCCAGGCGGACCATTGCGTCGAGGCCCAGATCGTGAAGAGCACGATCAAGATGACCACGACAATCTGTCCCCAAAGGACTTTCGTTCCCGACATTCGCTTCTCCTTGTGGCGAGAGGTCAGCAAGGTTGGCGCGAGATTCAACAGCGGGCTCACGCCGATCGCGTCGCGTCGTACTGTCGGCAAGGAAGACAGGGAATCGGGAAGCCCAAGAGCCCGGGGCGCGAGCGAGGGCGCCGTCCTCCTGGATTGCGCATCTGAGCATCAAACATCATACGCGATTGCGTATATCCGATCTCTATACGCAGTTGCGTATACGGTAGATTTATACGCGATCACGTATATTGCCAAGTCATACGCGATCGCGTATATATGCTCAGGAGACTATCATGACCGAACAGATCGCTCGTAACGAAAAGCAACTCGGCGCCATTCTGCGTCGCGCCCGCCGGCAAGCCGACCTCACGCAAGAGACGCTTGGCAGCCGGATCCACCTGCGTCAGGCCACCGTGTCTCGCCTTGAAGCCGGCGAGCCGGCAGTGCAGCTCAGTACGTTGATGGCTGCGCTCTCCGCCCTCGACCTTGAACTCGTCGTTCGCCCGCGCAGCAAAAGCAGCGCGACCGAGATCGCGGACCTGTTCTGATGGCGCGGCGACCGGCTCACACGCCGCTCAATGTCTTCGTGAACGGTCGGCTGGTGGGCGTGCTGCGCAGGCAATCCACCGGCGCCGTGGACTTTCAATATGCCCGCGAATGGCTGGACTGGCACGGTACCTTCCCTGTCTCGCTTTCGCTTCCCTTGCGGGAGGACCGCTATATCGGCGCGCCTGTAGTCAATGTCTTCGACAACCTGCTTCCCGACAATGACGCCATCCGCAAGCGTATTGCTGAACGCGTCGGGGCGGATGGCACCGACGCCTACAGCATGCTTGCCGCCCTGGGCCATGACTGCGTCGGCGCATTGCAATTCCTGCCTGATGGCGTCGATCCCGGCAGTCCTGGTAGCAGCGACGGCAAGCCGGCCAGCAAAAAGGATATCGCCGGGATAATCGCAAACCTCGCGGTCGCCCCACTTGGCCTCGGCGAGGATGAAGATTTCCGCATCTCGATCGCGGGCGCCCAGGAAAAGACGGCGCTGCTACGCAAGAACGGACGCTGGTACAAGCCGGTCGGCACGGCGGCGACCACCCACATCCTGAAACCGCAGATCGGCAGGTTGCCGAATGGCATCGATCTCTCCAACAGCGTTGAGAACGAATATCTGTGCCTTAAGCTGATCGACGCGTTCGGCGTTCCCGCCGCCAGAACTGAGATCGCCGACTTCGGGGAGCGCCGTACGCTGATCGTCGAGCGGTTCGATCGGTTGTGGGCCAGGGATGGCCGTCTCATGCGCCTACCACAGGAGGATATGTGTCAAGCACTGTCGGTCCCGCCGACACGCAAGTACCAGTCAGAGGGCGGTCCCGGCATGCCGTCGATTATCGAGCTTCTTAAGGGCAGTGACCGGCCCGAAGACGACATCTCGCTGTTTTTGCGTGCTTGCATAATATTCTGGCTCATTGGCGCGACCGACGGCCACGCCAAGAATTTCAGCATTTTTCTCGGGCCCGGCGGGCGGTTTCGGATGACGCCGCTCTATGACGTGCTAACCGCGCAGCCCAGCCTTGATGCTGGCCAGATCCCTCGCAAGAAATTCAAGCTGGCGATGTCTGCCGGCAAGAGCCGGCATTATTCCATACATGAAATTGTGCCCCGCCATTTCATGCAGACCGCCGACGTTTCCGGCGTGGGGACGTCCCTGATGCGCAAGGTCCTCGAAGACATCTCCGAAAATGCCGAGAGGCGGACCGAGGCCGTGATTTCTTCGTTGCCACGTCACTTTCCCGCGCAGCTCGTCGAGTCGGTCAGATCGGCGATAATCAGGCGCGCGATCATCCTCGCCGAGACACGCTGATCAAGCTCAGAGGGCGGCCGGACAAGAATTCTGGGCTGCCCGACCGCACATTCGATATCGACATCCCCTGCGGCGCAGCTAAGACTGCCTCTTCTCGGACCCACGGCATCGCTAACTTCCGAAATCTTGGCGCAGCTTCGTCCCTTTCGCCAGGCCGTCTCGCACCGTGATGAAGGCCTGGTAGCGTTCGCCCGCCTCCTGCGCGCGCAGGCGCATAAGTGGACGGGCAAGCCGGCGCGATCGACCAGCGCGGCCCGAGGTGCGGCCGAACGCCAAGTCTCCATGCCGCGATTGTGTCGCCGTCGAAGTCGTCAACACCACGCTCAGGAAAACCGTGGGGATCTGCTCCCAAAGGATTTGGCGGCGGACATGGCAGCATCCATTCTTTCAGCTGCTAGAGACCTAGCCCGCGCTTGCGGGCAAAGCTCCAATCGACACCGCCGTGGCCGCGAGTGCTGCCGCTGACATGCTGGCCAAGATGCTTCTCGAGCGAAGGCGTCCAGGGCACGAGCTGGAACCCGAGGCCATCATCGATCATCGCGAATCGGCCGGACGCAACCGCGAAGCGCTGGCTGTAGGTGCCGGACACGGATTCGCCGGTTGCCGCACGGTTGAACGAGCGGCCGGTCTGGGTCGCGATCCTGCCGCCCAGCGCCTCGAGCTCCCTTCGGCGCAGCGTGTCGATCAAGTTTCCGGCAAAAACGGTCCCGCCCGGCCGCCGCTCAGCCAGCCCTAGTCCGATCAGATGCTCGACGCGCCGATCGAGCGCCTGGCGCACCTCGGCGCCGAAGCCGCCGTCGGAAAGAGCCGCCGCAGGACGGGCAAGCGCCTGCCGGTCGAGCCAGGTTGCCCCCTCAGCAACCACCTGTCTGTCGACATCGAGGTCGGAGCGCACGGCAAGCGCCAGCCGCGGGCGTCCCTGAGCGTCCTCGAATTTGCGCAGTTCGACGATCGCACCCGGCGCACCGTCGCCCGCCGCCTCGAGATCGGCGAGCCGCACGTGATGGCAACGACCGTCGACGCCATCGATGATTGCATAGGCACTGCCGCTCAGTTCGTCATCCAGTCCGCGCTCGATCAGACGGCCGCTAATCGTCTCGCCGATGGTCTCTGCGGCCAGCACATAGCTGGCGCTCGCGCGTTCGATGCCGCGGGCTGAGAATGCGTGATGCAGGCGTTTGATGATATCGGCGCGCTCACCCATCTGGCACAGCGTCGCCTCGGCTCTCTCGCTGAGCATCCATTGGCCAGGACCGAGTTGCTCGGCGAGGCCCAGCGTTTCCAGCCTGCGCAGCCGCCCGATCTTTGGCGCGATGAATTCGTCAGGCTGGCGATCGGCACGCGGTGCTAGATCGATGACGCCGTTGTCGCGTGCGTCGCGGAGCAACTGGCGGTCCAGCCCGGTCCACCGCTCGGCCTCGACCTGGCGCTCGACATGCCGGCGGACCTCAAGATCCGACCGGGGGCCAAGGTCCTGCGTGACGAGCTCGCTGGCGCGATCGCGCATGCCGCGGCTGATGTAGTCGCGCGAGATCACCAGGTCCTGACCGTCGTCGGCCCGTCCGCGCAGGATGACGTGGACATGCGGGTTGTCGGTGTTCCAATGGTCGACCGCGATCCAGTCGAGCGACGTGCCGAGATCCTTCTGCATGCGACCCATGAGATCACGGGTGAAGGATTTCAGGTCGGCCATCTCGGCGGCATCCTCGGGCGAGACGATGAACCGGAAATGATGCCGGTCGCCCTTGCAGCGATCGACGAAATCCGGGATCGACGCATCGTCGACCTCCGGTCCGAACATGCGGGCTTTCGCGTCGTCGCGTGTGACCCCCTCGCGCCGCAGATAGTTGAGGTGGGTCGCCAGCGGCGCGCCACGTTTCGAATGGCGAACCACGCGGGTCTTGATCGTGACGAGGCGGGAGCGGCCGGTGAGGAAGCGATTGGCCTGAAGGCTCGCTGCCCTGCCCCGCCCGAACCGCGAACTGTTGCCTGTCCCGATCCGGCCTGATCGCGACACGCTGCCGCCAGCCTTTTGCGCCGCCGCAAGCGCCTGGGCGACGAAGGGCCGCGACGATTGGGCTCGCGTCGAGCGAATGCGGCCCGGACGGATGCGGAACTCGTGCTCATCGGACACGGCACCCCTCCTCACCTTGCCATTTGCGCAGCGAATACAATGATTTGCATGTTCCCAGCACATTGCCCCGAGCCGCTGCAATGTGCGGGAAGCGGCAAAAAACCCAGCAAATGCAACCAACCGACCGCAGCACAATGTGCGCCCTTTTATCTTGCCATCCCTCGGTTGTTGCCTCGGGCCCTATGCGCCTCAAAGGCTGCGACGTCCAAAGAGATGCCGCGGGGCGATTTGACGGACACTTCGTCATCGCTGCGATGTCCGTACGTCGGAGCCAGCGAACAGTTGGCGCGGCTGCGAACTGGCCGCGAAAAGTTTGCGCACCGGCGGTGACGATGAGACCTCGACAGAAGCGTGTTCGCCGGACGAAAGACCGGAACCGGCTAGGGACCCGGACCGCACTATGAACAGCGGCGCGACCTTCCAAGTGACCGCCTTGGCATGGCCGGCTGTGAGCGCGCCGGGCGCATCACCGCCGCCCCAGAAAGGGCGGAGCTTTGCAACATAGGCCCGGGTTTCAGCCGGCAGCGGGCGGCCCCTCAAGGAAGCTTCGTAGCGCGCCGGCCCCGCATTGTAGGCGGCGAGAAAGCCCGGTGAACCGTATCGATCATAGAGCTCGCGAAGATAGGCGGTGCCGGCAAGGATGTTGTCGTGCGGATCATAGGGATCGCTGCCGAGTTGGTGACGAAAGCGCAGCTCGGCCCAGGTTTCGGGCATGATCTGCATCAGACCCACTGCACCCTTTCGCGACACGGCGCGTGGGTCGCGGGCGCTCTCGAGGTGCATGACTGCCCGTATCCAGAGCTGAGGAACGCGGAAGCGATGCGACGCCTCGGCGATATGCGCGGCATAAGGATCGTCCGCCGATTTGTGGGAGACCGGCGCGGATTGTGCGGCGGCCCCCGTGATCGCGTGGCAGAGGATCAGGGTGCCAGCGACAAGCCAACGTGCTTGCCTCCGACTAGGCAAGCAACTGACGGGACGGCGTTCGTGCGCGCAATTCGGCGCCGACGGCCCGCTCATCGAGCGCGCTCCGGCCGCCATTTCGGCCGGATCCAGCGCAGCGACCAGGACCCGTCATCGGATCGGAAGAGACCGGCGCGGAAGCGTCGACCAAACAGCGGATCCTCCAATCGGCAAGACAGATAGTCGCCAGCCGTCTGCCCGGTTTCCTTCCAGGCCGCGCCGACCTCGGGGCCGCTGCCATCGCCGATGTGGATACGAAAATCCGGCGCATTGCCGCTGGACGTCCTGATCGGGACAAGCACCAGTTCGAGGTCCACGAGCAGTGTTCGAATGCGTCCGGAGTAACCGGATTCTGTTTCCTGGAAGACGCCGATCTCGGCCATGAACTATCTCCTTGCTCATGTTGGCTGGGCTGAATTTCAGTTCGCGGGAGCGAGCCAGGTGTAGTGGCCATCGCCTCTCTCGTCGGTCCAAAGCGGTGTTGCGCGTCCGACGATCGAGCTCACCGGGAACGGGCCGAAGTAGCGGCCGTCGAGACTGTCCTGGACCTTCCGGTTCATGACGAAGATTTGGTCGGCGGCGATCGTGCGGCAGCCCCCCCAGTCAGGCAGCGCGCGTCCCTTGCGGTCGCGCTCCAGCGCGGTGCCCGTTCCAATCCCGTCGACCGTGATGACGCCAGCAACACGACAAACGTCCTGTCCAGGAAGTCCCTCGATGTGCTTCAGCATCGGCAAGCCGAGCGGAAGGTAGCCACGCTTGGCGGCGAACCGGGCGACGATTTCTGGCGGCTCGATAACAACGAGCGCGCCAGCCGTAGGAACGGCCATGTTCCTGACCGCATAGAGTCCGATTGGAGCGCTGGCCGATGCGTTCCATAGCAGCAGCGGCGGCATCTCGAGCAAAGCCGGAGCGACCGTTGCGGCGACAGCCGCAAGCACCGCGGCCATGCAAGCGGCGCGGCTCATGAGGCAGCTCGCTTGCGCAACAGATAGGCCCGGTGCTGTTCGAGCGAGTAGGCACGCGGCGTTCCGCCGGCAACCAGACGGTTGTGGGTCTGCCGCCAGTAATCAGGGGCGGCCTCGGCCGGATCGAGGCCGATCGCCTCGATCGCATCGATCAGTTGGAGAACCCGCTCAACCTTGTCCCAGCTTGCGATCTTGAGCAGGATCTCGCCGCCTGGCCGGATGTAAGGCAGCGTCTGAAAAGGTTCAGCGGGCAAGACGACGCGCACGATGTCGATGCGCGAAACGACGGTGCCAAAGTCATTCGCCGCCCAGCGGACGAACGCAAAGACACTGCCCGGCGCAAATCCGACGACGCGGCGCCGCTTGTCGAGGATCGTTTCATGCGCAGGGCGTCCGAAGCGGATGCGATGCTCGATCCGCTTCTCGATCCAGATCAGTTCGACCGTGGTGAGGCCGCCGCGCGCCGTCGATTGAGGAGACCGCGTCATGCGTCGTCTCCATCGCGTCGACCGACAAACCGCCGCTTCTGCTCCCCAGCGCCAGTCCGCGGCTTGCCCGCAAGAATGTTAGATTGGGAGTTAGACTCAAAGTTAGGAGCGCGATTTCCCTTTTCCGGCTCATCCCTTAAGGCCGGTGGCGGTTCCCGAAAGCACGAGGATACGGTTCCCGATGGCACGATAGTTCGGGTTCCTGATGGCACGATCCTGTCAACAGGCGTCGGCGCCGGTTCGAAAGCCAACAACACACGGCCGCTGGCTTCGACCTCCGTGAACAGAAGGTACCCGGGAAGCGGTTGGCGGCGCACGATGTCACGCAGCTCGAAGACGAAGCGCTTGAGCGGCGAGAGGCTGCCGGACTTCCGATGCAGGTGGCGGATGTCGAAACGCCAGCCGGCGCGCTGCCTCCCGCCATGCTTGCGCACCAGCCGGTAGAGCCACCGCTCCAGCCCGCCCGTCAGCCCGAAATAGGCGCGATCTATGGTCAGGATCAGCGCGTCGTCCATGACGGCGCGATAGAACCAATCGGGCAGGATCATTTCGACGCCAAGCGGGCGGCCGTCTCGGCCGGAGCGCTCCTGCCATTCATTGATCCACGAGAAGCGATGTCGCCGGCCCTCGGCGGGTTGGCGGATGGAGGTGACGACGCTTGTCGACTGCAGGCGATCGAGCGCCGCCTTGAGGCGCAGGTAGTCTCGCTTGGAGACGCCGCGGCCGATGAAGGTAAGCATTTCGTATGGCGTCGCGGCCATCAGGCGCGAGGTGCGCAATCCGGCATCCCGAGCGCTGACGATCTGGCTCGCGGCCCAGATCAGGATATCGGCATCCCAGATCGTCGCCATGCCGTGATCGGGCATCGCTTCGACACGGATCGCCACATCGCCGGCATGAAAGTCGATCGGCGCGACGCGCCTGGATTTGGCGAGGGAGAAGAACGGATAGGCCATGAGGTCCTGCGCATCGCGTGGCGCGACGACGCCCGGCAGCGCCTGGAACAGGTCGAGCTGTTCGCGCTCCAATGGTGGGCGTGGTCGTGCCGACATTGGGGGGAATCAGCGGCTCAGCGCCTTTCGCGCCCGGCATAGGGGATCAGGCGGGCGGCCTGAGGCTTGGCGGGCAGCACCGAGCCATGCGGATCGGATGTCGATGTCATCGCGCCGCGCTGAACCCAGAGCTGGAGGTCGTCGACGGCGTAGACGACGCGGCCGCCAAGTTTGCGATAGGCAGGCCCGGTGCCGTAGGTGCGATGTTTCTCAAGCGTACGCGCCGAGAGACTGAGGAAATGCGCCGCTTCCGAAGTGCGCAGGTAGCGCGGCGGCAGTGGCGCGGCGTCGGCGTTCATGAGGTGTCTCCTTCCGGCCGTTGCGGTTGAACGGCGATCGATGGCCAGGATGGAGGAGCAAGGGGATGGTGATCAGGTGTGCAATTGAGGGGCGCTATTTCGCACCGCTAAGAGGTCTTCGGCAGTGCCGCCGACGCGTGCAGCAATATAGCCGCCGCTCAATCACCTTCGCGCCATCGTGCATCAAGCAGCGCATCCTGTAACAGGAACCCGGTCGGATAAACCGGCGGCGCGGACGTCTTTCGCGCGAACAAAGGACGCCTCGCCCGGTCCGGGCGAGGCGTCTGCCAATTCACTCGCTGTTGCGGCGGTTGGGGCGGGACCAGATGAGGCTGTGGCCCTCACCTTCCTCGTCGGCGAAGAGGTTCGCGTAGATCGGAGCGGTGAAGCTCGGGTCGTCCAGCTTGAGCCCGAGATAGTCGCGGCCCTCGTTGGAGCGCTTGGACCAGGCGGCGCCGATCTCGGCCTTGCCGACCACCACACGGTGGCTTGGAGCGTTCTCGCCGCTGGCCCGGGTGTCGGGGACAATGCGCACGCCCTTGGCCTGGACGCTGAGGGTGACGATCTCGCCGGTGAACTCGTTCGCATTGGTCTTCTTGAAGGTGCCGATGGTAGCCATTTTCAGTCTCCGTTCTCGTTTCCGAGCCCGCACCATGCGGCCTCGACGGCGATCTTGAGGCCGAAGGCGACCGCTGCCGCATCGCTTGCGACCGCAGCAAAGCGCAGGATAGGGCAGGCGCGCGTTTCTTGGTTGCGCGAGGAATGGGCTTCGCCCAGGGGAAGAAACTCGCGACGCGCCATTGCGGCATAGTCGGTCGAGGCTTCAGCCGTCCTTCGGCCAGATCAGCCCGTTCGAGAGGTCGTTGGTGCGCTCTGTGAAATGACGCAGGAGCGGCAACGAAGGCACCGGCTGTCGATAGAGATGAAGCGAAGAGTTAACGTCGACGTATCCACAACAACGGCGCGACGCGCTGTATCAAGGGCCTGCATCGTTTAGTCGGGCATAGGGTCCGGTCACCACCCCTTACTTGAGTTGATCCTCGGCTGAAGCGCTCGCCGAGACGTGCCGATCCACTGACAGTGTCATGTCAATGCGTTGCGCTCACAAAGCGCAAGCCCAGCGATATAGCCAAGTCCAAGGGAGACGGACGGCGCGCCAATGAGGTCACGTTGACAGTCTGACTACCGAGCGGTTGGCGAGTACCCGCACCGCGGGAGCGGTCGTTGCCTGTAGAGTACGCCGAAACCCCGATTGCGATCGTTCTCGACGTTCTGTTCGTCGTGAACTTTCACCTGGCTGGGGAGTTGCTCGATCTCCCCGTTCGTGGGCCGGGAATGCCATGTTCGAAAATTTTGTACTCGAGATGATCGAGACGCAAGGCGGAAGGATCAGAGTTCGCCACGGCGGAAACGGTCCTGCGCTTCTCCTCATCCACGGTCATCCGCGTTGCCATACGACCTGGGCAAAGGTTGCTGACTTACTTGCGGAAGAATTCACAATTGTTTGTCCCGACCTTCCGGGCTTCGGTCGATCATTCATACCTCCGGACGATCCCGACAGCACTTTCTCTTCAAAACGCGTCAAGGCTTCGGCACTGTTGGAGGCCATGGGGAAACTGGGACACCACACCTTCTCCGTGGCGGGCCATGATTGCGGAAGCTTAGTCGCGTTCCGATTGGCGATGGACCACCCTGAGAGGGTCTCCAAGCTGATCACCGTGGACGGATTGCCAGTTATAGAACATCTCGAACGCGCCGACTGGGAATTTGCCCGTGATTGGTATCATTGGTTTTTTTGCCCAGCCAGATAAACCCGAACGAGCTATCTTGGCTGATCCTATGGCTTGGTACGATTCCCTATTTCCAGGCACCATGGACGCCGATGCGTATGAGGAGCTGGTTTCACTTATCCATGACCCCGCTGTTGTCCATGGCACGGTTGAAGATTACCGGGCAGGCATCCGTATCGACCATCTTCATGACCGCGAGGATCGAGAAGCGGGTCGAAAGGTGCGCTGCCCAATGCTCTGCCTCTGGTCGACCGATGACGATCTTGAGCGGATCTATGGAAATCCTGTCGCGATTTGGAATGACTGGGCCGAGGATGTAAGCGGGTATGGGCTCAAGAGTGGCCATCACGTGGCGGAAGAAAATCCGACTGGTCTCGCAGCAGCGCTCAAGGCGTTCCTCTAAAGACCTTCCACCTAATGACGTCAGATGTCCGCTTTGGGGAGATGCGGAAATCACCTCAGCGTCTGCAGGCCGACGCGCCGGGCCCTGATCCGAAAAATTGCTTCCTCCGCATAAAAACATGTCCCAAGCTATTTATTAGCGCATCTGCAACCGACCGCGCCACGGCGCGTTGCACGCGGCGAATACCTCGGATCATTGCCAGGCAGTGTGGAGGCTCGATGATGGCGGCCAATCGTCGTAATGGAGTGTCGGAGCCGAGGCTGGCGAGCCTGCTCGCCGCTTCCAGAGGCCATCCGCGCACGGTGCTGCCGACAGTGGCGAGCGTCCTCACCACTGTCGCCGCGCTTTATTTCGGGCGCGAGGTGTTTCTGCCGATCGCGGTCGCGCTGCTCTTGACCTTCGCCATCGCGCCGGTCGTGTCCTGGCTGAAGCGCGCGGGCGTCCCGCGCATCGCGGCCGTCATCACCTGTGTGGTGGGGGCCTTTGCCGCGCTGTCGCTGTTCTCCTTCATCGTCGCCACCCAGGTCAGCGATCTCGCGCAGAACATCCCAGTCTACCAGATCAACATCCTGACCAAGGTACGCGCTTTGAAGGAAAACGGCCTCGGCGGGGGCATCGTCTCGCGCCTCAGTGGCGTCATCGAACGCGTCGGCCAAGAGATCGACCGCCAGGAACCGCAGCTGCCTTCGGCCGCCCAAGCGCCGAAGCGCAATCCGATTCCGGTGGAGGTCGTCGCGCATGAAAGGCCACTCGAAGTACTGCAGAACCTGATTGGGCCGCTGATCAGTCCACTGGCTTCCGCCGGCCTGGTGATCATCGTCGTCATCTTCATGCTGATGGAGCGGGAGGATTTGCGCGACCGCTTCATCCGCCTCGTCGGCTATGGCGATCTCCATCGCACCACGCAGGCCCTGCAGGATGCCGGCAAGCGCGTCGGCCAATATCTGCTGATGCAGTTGGTGGTGAACACCGTCTACGCCGTGCCCATCACCGTCGGGCTATGGGTGCTTGGCATTCCCAACGCGCTGCTCTGGGGCCTCCTGGCGCTCGCGCTGCGCTTCGTGCCATATATTGGGCCGATCGTCGGCGCGCTGCTGCCGCTGTTCCTGGCGCTGGCGGTGGCGCCCGGCTGGTCGCTACTTTTGTGGACCGTCGCGCTTTTCATCGTCGTGGAGCTCATCACCGGCAACGTCATCGAGCCGTGGCTCTATGGCTCGCACACCGGCCTGTCGCCTTTGGCAATCGTCGTGGCCGCGATCTTCTGGACCTGGCTGTGGGGGCCGATTGGTCTGGTGCTGTCGACGCCGCTCACAGTCTGCCTGGTGGTGCTCGGGCGGCATGTGCCGCAATTCGAGTTCCTCGACGTGCTGTTCGGTAACGAACCGGTGCTGGAGCCGCATGCTCGACTCTACCAGCGGCTGCTGGCCGGCGATCCCGATGAGGCGACCGACCATGCCGAGGAGATGCTTGAGGAAAAATATCTGTTCCAGTTCTATGATCAGGTCGCCATCCCCGCGCTTCTGCTTGGCGAGCAGGACCGGGGGCGCGGCGTCATGGATGACGAGCAGCGCAGGCAGGTTGCCGACAGCGCCAAGACGCTGGTCGCCAATCTCGACGACAGCGCCCAGGAGGAGGCTGAGGAGGAAGAGGCAGAGCAGGTGGCTGAGGCGGACGTGAAGGCAACAGACAAGAAGGCGGCGGAGAAGAAGGTGTTTGACAAGAAGGCTGCCGATAGCAAGCCTTCCGAGGAAGACGACGAGGAAGATATCGACCTGCCGGACGGCTCCGGCATAGCGGTTCTCTGCACCGGCGGGCGCGGCGAGCTCGACGATGCGGCCGCCGCAATGCTGGCGCAGGTGCTGGAAGTACAAGGCGCCTCGGTGTCGAAGGCGAGCTTCGTAGACCTCGAACCTTCGGCTATCCGCCGCCTCGACCTGAAGGCCGCCGACGCCGTCCTCATCGGCTTCCTCAACCGCCAGTCCACCCAGCACGCGCGCTTTATGGTGCGCCGGCTGAAGCGCCTTGAACCGCAGCTGCGCGTCGGCATCGTATTCTGGTCGGAGGTCGGCAATGGCGATGGCAAGGCCGCGGCCGAGCTCGCCAGCACGCTCAACGCCGACTTCGTGGCCTTCGACATGGTCGGCGCCGTGACCGGCGCCCTATCCGACAAGCCGGCGGTCCCGCTCAAACCCACCCACCGCCGCCGCCAGCCGGTGCGCCGGAAGCAACTGCAGGCTGCCGCGGAGTAAGAGTGAGGCGTCTGCCCAGTCGGCATGAGAGTGAGGAGAGAAAAATCGCCGGGCCTGCTTCGAATGCCCAAAGCCGACAGTCCCGCCGAGATCCACAATCTCGCCGGACCAATCCCGCGAGAGGCGGAGCCTTGCGCGCGATTACCCAATGGTCGCGCCGAATTATGCTGCTCAGCGCACGGAGTTGGCGAAGGCGAGCGGGCTTGGGCGCTAGCGAGGAGCCAAACCGGTGGAGAAGGTGCGCCGGCGGAAGGGGCGGTTCGCGGGCAAACTTAAGGCCTACGATGCTCCGGTTTTACCGATTTCAAAGCGGTCGGATCGTTGTACCTGCGCCGCTTGATCGCCGCCGACAATACTGAGACAAAAGGAAAACGCGAAGGTCGAAGCTGAACTGGCGAGAGCGAGGGCGATGCTGCGGACAGGAATGGCTCTTTGCTTGTCGCCCTTCTCCACCCCGCTTTCGTCTAGTTCGGCTTCCAAGCCCTCACTCACCGGCTTTGACTCACTGCCGAGCAGCACGCCGTCGAAGCCCTGCAGCCCAGGGGCCGGCATGGAGACCATCAGCCTGGCAACGAGTTCAAGAAAGCTTGGCTCGCTATGAGCAAAGAGGATCAGATGTCAATCAAGAAGGATTGCGGCGATGATACCATCGCCAAGCGACACGACAATTTCTGCAAAATAATCAAGGAACTGCGAGGCGCCGACTGATAGTCCGTTCCTGAATACCCCAGCGGTCAATCCCGCCGGGGCAGCGCCTACGATTCTTTCACCTCCCCAAGGCGGCCTTCAAGTTCTTTCATAAAATGGGCTTCGTTGAGCAGGACTTCCCAATCGGTGCCAAAAATGTCCGATCAGATCGTGGGCTTGCTCCTCGGAGATGCGAGCCATGGATTGGCAATGGAAGCTGCGCATCGGTGCGGATCTCTGATCAAAAGCCTCGCCAAAAAACGGCGTCTTTTTTGTTCTAGGTTGAGGTGTGACGCTTCTTGGCTGATTCACTCGACCTTGCCGATTCCGACACATAAGGCGGATCGTCCGATCCCCGGCACGACCCGAAACCTCTTCAAGCGAAGCGAACGAATGCATCAGCGCCGGCCGCTTTCCGCCGGCCCTTGCCTACTTGAGAGATATTGACTGACGGACATAGCCAATTGGCGGGTTTGGGGCCTATCGCGGGTTCATCCGCCGCAGTTCGACGATTGCTGCGCTATGGTCGAGGTCGCCCCCGCCATTATCGACGAGGCTGCGAAAAATCCGGTCGACCTCGGTGGCAACAGGCAGCGTCAGTCCGAGCGATGCGGCGAGCGCCAGGGCCGTACCTGTGTCCTTGATCTGATATTTCGCAGGACCGCCGGGCGCGAAATCGGCCTCAATCATGCGCAGCCCGTGCTGGCGAAACACGGTCGAGTCGGCAAAGCCGCCGAGCAGCGCCTCGCGCACGCGCGCCGGGTCGGCGCCGCCTCGCTCCGCCAGCAGCAGCGCTTCGGCGACCGCGCAGATATTGCTGGCGACGATCAGCTGGTTTGCGAGTTTTGCAAGGCTGCCGGAACCGACCGGACCGATATGCGTGACGCGCCCCAACGGAGCAAAGATGGGGCTCAGCGCGTCTATGGTGGCGGCTTCACCGCCCGCCATGATGGCAAGCGTCCCTTCACCCGCGCCTTTCTCACCGCCGGAAACGGGAGCGTCGGCGTAACGGATGACCTTTTTCGCCGCCAGATCTCCTTGCCTGCGCGCGGTCTCGACCGGGATGGAACTCATCACCACGAGCGTCGACCCCGGCGACATTGCGTCGGCCGCGGCATTGGTGCCGAACAGCACCTCGTCGCAGACCGGCCCCGAGCTCAGCATCGCGATCACGACATCGGCGTCTCGTGCCGCCTCAGCGGCTTCGGCGGCGACAGCGACACCGAAGTGCCTGAGCGCTTCGGCTTTGTCCGGGCTGCGGTTCCAGACCGTCACGCCAAAGCCGGCCTGCGCCAGCCGGCGGGCCATGTGGCCGCCCATGATGCCGGTTCCGATGAAGCCGATGCGCATCTTGTTTGTACTGGTCATTCCGGCGCTCCTAACGCGCGGACGCTCGGCTCAGGAATTCTCGAGGGAAGCGAAGCGAACGACCGTCTCTTCGACCTTGAGCGCCTTCATGGCCGCCCGGAAACGCATCAAATGCGGGGTTCGCAAGTGCTCTTCGAATGCGACGCGATCGTCATATACCTCGTAGAATAACACCGTCTCTTCGGCATCCTCAGGACAGACGACGTCAAAGCGGCGGCATCCAGCCTCATCGGCAACCGAACGGCGGGCGTCGTCCAGGGCGGCGTCGAGAAACGCGGTCTTGACCTGCGGCCTGACGCGAAACTCGGGGATCACTACGAAGGGTGGCGCACTGCGCTTGGTCATGACTTTCCTTCCGGTACGATCAGGCGGCCACGCTCGGCGTCGGGCGGAAGCGTTCTTCCATTTCGCAGCGCAACTTCACGACATCGAGGTCGTTCACCAACTCGACGTCGTTGAAGCTGACGATCTGGTCTTTCCTGACGGCGCGCTTCAGCCGCACATTGTGCGCCAGCCCGATTGGAAGTGCCGAGTGCTCAAGGCTGATCGAAGCCGGAATGGCGTTCGCCCAGACTGCATAGCCGCCCTCGCCGTCCAGCATCTCACCCGGTTGCATGTCCTTCTTGGCCGTCGCCACGGCATCGCCGCGGAATTCCTTCGACGAGCCGGTCGGTTCGTTGCGCAAGACGGCCGAGAGCACGCTGACTGAGGTTTCCAGCCCGATAATGTGGAAGGGCCGCCACATCGAGGCGTACCAGCCCGACGGGTCGGTCAACAGGCCGTATTGCTTGAAGCAGGCGCGCGAATATTCGTTGTACGCCTTGAAGGTGACGAACACGCCGTAGCGGATGTTGTTGAACACCTCGCGGCCGTCCGGCTCTTGGCTGGCGGCGATGTCGACGAGGCCCGAGCGCGCCATGCGCCCGCCATCGGCGGCTGGGCGGAACACCTTGGCAAGATCGTGCAGGCCGCAGGGCGGGAAGCCAAGCCCGTCATCGGGACAGTCGAGACCCGTGCCATTGGCGACCGCCGCCATCTCGATCGCCGCCTTGGTGCCGTCAGTGAAAGAGTTGTACATCTTCGGATTGAAGTCGCCCTTGGCTACCTCTTCCTCGCTCCAGCCGAAGAAGCCCCAGACCGTGTCGGGCGTGGAATAACGGTAGCGCGGCTCGAAATTCATTCCCTTGCCGGCCGCCGTCACCTCGAAGCCGGTCGCCCGCGCCCAATCCACCAGCTCGCAGATCAGCGCCGGCTGGTCGCCATAGGCCATCGAATAGATGACGCCTTTCTGGCGAGCCTTTTCGGCCAGGATCGGTCCGACCATGACGTCCGCCTCGACATTGACCATGACGACATGCTTGCCGGCCTCGATCGCCGCGAGCGCATGACGGGTTCCGGCAATCGGATGGCCGGTCGCCTCGATCACGCATTCGATCTCCTCGCAGGCAAGCAGGGCGGCGACATCGTCGGTGACGAAGGTCGTGCCGTTCTTCACCGCTTCGCCGGCATCCTTCGCCTGATACCGCGCGGCCAGCCAGCCGACGCGCTGAAGCGAGTCCCGCGCCTTGGAGGCGTTCAGGTCGGCCACGGCGACCATATGGTATCCGGCGATCCGTTGCGCCTGCGACAGCACCATCGAGCCGAACTTGCCGGCGCCGATCAGGCCCACCCGAACCGGGCGCCCACGCTCCGCTCGCGCGGCAAGCAGGGTATAAAGATTCATGTCCGTATCCTTTACATCACCGAATTCGGCACGACCCAGCCTTCGGCGAGGCGCATAAAGGCCTTCGTGTCCCGGTTTACCGTGGACACACTGCGAAGGCGCTCGACACCTCCTCGCAATGGCGCAATTGCCTCCCCGGCAAGCCTTGCTGCCGATTGTCCGGCCCTGTTTTTTGCCGAACCGCTACATTCGTATTGCGGGAGAGCTGTTAGCTCAATTTAGAAAGTGAGCTGGATCGTTTAGCTGCGCTAAAGATTGAAGCACCCAGGCCGGCATAGCGTCAGGTCGAGACGTGCCTGGCGGCGGCATGGTTCGCGAGATCGAGACACATAGCGAAAGCGCTACCCGCAGCAAACGCCGCGGCAAAGGTTCCGGCAAAGACATCGCCGGCGCCATGCGTGCTGATCAACCGGACAGGAATGGCGGGCACCACGACCGGCTCATGGCCGCGTTGCAGGCCGACCACGCCCTCTCCGCCCGCCGTCACCACCACTGTGGCAAAACGGCTTGAGAGCAGCCTGGCCGCGCAGACCGCCGAGGCGATATCCCCGACCGGGCAGCCGCAAAACTGTTCGGCCTCGATCGCGTTGACCATCATCATGTCGACGAGCCCGACGAACTCGTCCGTGAGCGATCGGTGCGGGGCGGCGTTGAGGCATACCGGCACGCCTGCCAGTTTTGCGGCCTTCGCGGCGGCGAGGTTGACGGCATCCGGCATTTCGTTCTGCAGGATGAGAATGCCCGCGTCTCGCCAAAGCGTGAGGTCGTCGAGGCTCTCGGGATCGAGGGCAGCGTTGGCGCCCGAGACGATCACGGCGCCATAATCCCCACCGCTGTCGCTGATGGCGACGCTCATGCCCGACCCGCGACCGGCAGTGTGGGCGATACGCGAAGCGTCGACACCGTCTGCGGTAAGGTTGGCGAGAAGAAACCGGCCGAAATCATCGTCGCCTACGGCGCCGACGATGCGCACGTCGGCGCCGGCCTTTGCCGCCGCGACTGCCTGATTGCCACCCTTGCCGCCGAACTTCGGCCGCCAGCCGAAGCCGGTCACCGTCTCGCCCCTGCGCGGACGGTCGGGCGCTTCGACCATAATGTCGTAGTGAAGGCTGCCGACCACAACGACGACGGGGCGAGCCGAGCTACTCATGCTCCGCGCCGCTTGCCAGCGACCGCGCCCATGGTCGCGGCGAGGTTGCGCTCAGCCGCCTTCAGGTCACGCCGCGCGACCGCGGCGAAGACGGCATCGAATATGACCAGCTGGGCAATGCGTGCGGCAGCATTCTCACCCAGGAGCGGCGAACCCTGGGCTGTCGAGCACAGCACCACGTCGGCGACCGAGGCGAGTGGCGACGTCGCATAGTTGGTGAGCGCGATGGTGCGCGCGCCGCGTCGGCGCGCTAGCTCAATGGGCTCGATCACCGCCGAACTGGTTCCCGAATGGGAGAAGGCGATGGCGACATCGCCCTCTCCCAGCAGCGAAGCCGACATCAACATCATATGCGCATCGTCGAAGACGCTGGTGCGCACGCCGATGCGCAAAAGCTTGTGCGCGACGTCGCGAGCGATCTGGGCCGAGCCGCCGACACCATAGAGGTCGCGCTGGCGCGCACCGAAGATCAGGTCGGCCGCACGCTCGAGCGCCTCGGGATCGAGAATGGCAAGCGTCTCTTCGAGCGCGTGGACGGAGGTGCGAAATACTTTGCGCGCGATCTCGGCATCGGTGTCGTCGGGCGAGAGTTCTTCATGCAGTTCGGCGGTCGGCAGGCGGTTGTAGCCGGCAAGGCCGGCCCGGAAATCCTTGAAACCGTCGAAGCCGAGTTTCTTGGCGATCTTGACGATCATGGCCTCCGACACGCCGGCGTCTTCGGCCACGGTCTTGAGCGACGTGTGCTCGCCGAAATCGCGCCGGCCGAGGATCATGTCGACCACCCGCCCCTCCAGCGGCGTGAGATGCGGCATCATCATGCGGATGCGCGGTCCGATGGTTCTCGGATCGCCAAGCGGCAGGCTCATGTGTTTTCCCCCGGCATCATGACCTTCCCAGGCCTGCGCATCGCCTCCTCATGCGCCGATCAGGGCCCTGTTGACGATCCGCAGACTGGCCACCGCGTCCTGACGGGCCAGCGCGTCGGCAAGGCCGTTGTCCCCGGCCAGCCCGTCGGCGATCTCCAGCAATCGCCGCACGGTTGCGATGTTGGCTTCGCATTCGGCGACGGGATCAAGCCCGCTCATATCGGGAAAGGTATCGAAGTAGAGCGCGCCGTCGAAGCCGTCGCGACGGATCTGGTGAAGCAGTTCCAAGGTCGAGCGCAGATGCACCGCGCCGACCATCAGCCCGTCGTCGCGCTTGGCGTATCCGTCGTTGAGATGCACGCCGAGAAGCCGGCTGCGGCGGTTGATCAAATGCGCGGCAAGCGCCGGTTGCTCGCCGGCATAGAGCGCATGCGCGAAATCGATGGTGACGCCGAGGTTGGGCGAACCGGCCTCGGCGATTGCCAGCAGCGTCGTCGCCGCGTCACGCAGCAGCGACTGCGCGCGCGGCTCGTCGGGCTTGTATTCGATGCTGACGCGGCAGTCCGGATCGTGCTCCGCCACTTCCCGGATGCCAGCCACCTCCCAGTCCCAGGCGTGTCCGTAGTCGAGCTGGAAATTGTAGTCGAACCCATCCTGGCCGAGCCAGATCGTCATCAGGTCGGCGCCCATGGCGCGCGCCGCGTCGATGCCGCGCTTGGTCAGGTCGATAGCCTCGCGCCTTACCGCCACGTCCGGATTGGTGAAGGCGCCGCGTTTGAAGGCCGGGTTGGTGTAGTAGCGCATGGCAAGGCCGTTGATCGACAGGCCGAGGCCGCCGATGCGCCGGGCGATTTCCGCCGGCTCGCCAGATACATGGTCGGGAAAATTCAGATCCACATCGGTAAGACCACGGACGGTGGCGGCGCGCTCGGCCATCTGCATCATGCTGGGCTTGCCGGAGAGGTCCGGCCATTGCAGGTGCGGCGCGGAGGCGAACGAGTTCAATCGGGTGGCGAAACGGGACAGCATGCGAACCTTCGGACCTCGAGTTTTTCACACAAATACAGAAAGTCGTAAAGTTATCAAGTGCGCGATGAGCGCGCGACCACCGACAATAATTGAAGGCCCAACCCTGCTTGGTGGCTTTGTCTTTATGCCGGCTGGCCTGGCAACGCGTCGCGTTCGGCACGCAGCCAATCGAGGAACAGCCGCACCTTCTTGTGCCGCAAATGGTCACGCGGGCACACGATCCATTGCGTTACGATGCGCAGCGAAGGAGGATCGGGGACGGGGCAGACGAGCCGGCCGTCGTGCAGTTCGCGCTCCATCATCATGCTGCTTTCCAGCGCGATGCCCATCCCGTCGAGCGCCGCATCGATCGCCATGTGGGAGCGGTCGAACAGGATGCGGCGCCATCTTTGCGCCGGCTGCGTGCCCGCCAGCTTGAACCAGGCCGGCCATTGCGCCTGCGACTTCACCGAATGGATCAGACGGAACCGCGTCAAATCCTCGGCGCGAAGGCTGCCCGCCGCCGCCAGCGCAGGGGCGCAGGCCGGGATGAAGCTCTCCTCGGCCATGCCCTCGACGAAAAGGCCCGGCCAGCGCCCGTCGCCATGCCGTATCTCGAGGTCTACCAGCTCGCGATTGAAATCTGTCGGCTCATTGGTGCCGTCGAGGCGAATTTCCAGTTCCGGATTCTGGTCGAGGAAGGAGGCAAGGCGCGGCAGCAGCCATTTGTTGGAAAGCGTCGGTGTTGCCCGCACCGTCAGCATCGTCACCGACCGGTAGCCGCGAATGGTGCTGGTGGCCTCGGATATGCGCTCGATCTCGTCGGTGATGGTGGCGAAATAACGCTCGCCCGCTTCCGTCAGCACGACGCGACGCCCCATTTTGGTCAATAGGCTGACGCCGAGCTGGACCTCGAGCGCCTGGATCTGCTGGGTGACCGCCGACGGCGTCACGCCGAACTCCTCGGCGGCGCGCGAGATGCTGCCGGCCTGGGCCGCCGCATGAAAGACCCAAATGGCCTTGACCGGGATCTGCATCTTTCCTCCGCGCAGCAAGCGCCCAAGCCATATCAGTTTTCGTTAAGCCTGGCTAAAAAATCGGATAGGGCTTCTAATTTGAATCTAACAGATCAAATGCTCTAATTTCCAACTTGCTGCAACACGGTGAAGTCGTGAACAGTCGGAGCGCTTGCAGGCGAGAGGTGAAGGCCGTGGCGCTCGGGTCTACAGGGAAGAGGAATTTCCGGAGGTGATCCGGTACCTAATGGGAGGAAATTCGATGAAACTACGGATAAGCGGCGTGTTCGCCGCCTCGACTGCGCTCGCCGTTCTTGGCGCGACCCCCGCTTTCGCCGACGACAGCTGCCCAGCCTATCCGACGGCCAAGATGGACAAGATCGAATCGACGGCCGTCGGGAAGGAATTCGGCGCGATACCGGCGCCCAAGAAGGAACTGCACTTCGCCTATGTCACCAAGACGCTGATCAACGAGTTCTGGCAGGATGTCGCGGCCGGCGCAAAGGCCGAGGCATCAAAATACAAAATCAGCGTCGATGTGCAGGCCGCCAAGGACGAAAGCTCGATGATCGAGCAGCTCAACCTTGCCCAGACAGTGTTGTCGCAGAAGCCAGACGCGCTGCTGCTTTCGCCGCAGTCCGATTCAAACCTCGCCCCGGTGATCGAAGCGGCGCGCGCCGCCAACATCCCGACCGTCATCATTGACGACGCGCGCACCGAAGGCGCCAGCACCTATATTGGCACCGACCAGGTGTCCATCGGCGCCAAGGCGGCCGCCTTCCTGCACCAGACCTATCCGAACGGCGGCAAGGTCGCCCAGATCGAGGGTGCCGCCGGGTCGCCGAATGCACGCCTGCGCATTCAGGGCTTCAAGGAAGAACTGAAGAAGTATCCCAATCTGGAACTCGTCGCGAGCCAGCCGGGCAACTGGGACCGGCTGACCGCGTTGAACGCGACCTCGAACATCCTTCGCCAGACTCCGGACCTTGTCGGCATCTACGCCAACAATGACGGCATGGCGCTCGGCGTGGTCGAAGCCGTCGCCAGCGGCAGCAGCCTCGAAAAAGTCGCGGTCGTCGGCACCGATGGTATCCGGGAAGCCAAGAAGTCGGTCGGCGCCGGGGAGATGCGCGCAACCGTGGCGGAGTTTCCCTTCGAGGAGGGCCAGCTTGGCGTCCAGATGGCGTTGCGGCTTCTCGGCTGCCAGGCCATTCCGCAGTGGGTCCTTTCGCCCCAGGCCGTTATCAGCAAGGACAACGTCAAGGATTTTCCCGATCCCAAGACCAACTGAGGCCGTCTCAGTGCGCAATGCAATCTCCCAGGCGGAGGACGGCGTAAGCCGTCCTCCCGCACTTCGGATGACCGGCATCGCCAAGCGCTTCGCCGGCGTCCAGGCTCTGAAAGGTGTGGATCTCGACCTGCGCGGCGGCGAGGCCCATGCGCTGCTTGGCGAAAACGGCGCCGGCAAGTCGACGCTGATGAAGATCATGTTCGGCATCGTGCAGCCGGACGAAGGCAGGATCACGCTCGATCCGATCGGCGCAGTGCGCATTGGCGGCCCGCGCGACGCGTTGGCCATGGGCATCGGCCTCGTCAGCCAAGAGCTCAGCCTCGTGCCGCAGCTCGACGTCGCCCAGAACATCTTCCTTGGCCGCACGCGCGGGCTGAGGCTCGTTCCGCGCGCCGGCTTCCGCCGCGAGGCGCGCGCGATCCTCGACGACCTCGCGCCGCATCTCAGGACCGACACGCCCGTATCGGCGCTCGGCATGGCCGACCGGCAACTGGTCGAGATCAGCCGCACGCTTGCCCGCGGCGGCCGCATCATCGCCTTCGACGAGCCGACATCGAGCCTGACGCCGGCCGAGCAGGAAAGCCTGTTCGCCGTCATCCGGCGCCTCAAGGCGGTGGGCAAGGCCATCGTCTACATCTCGCACCGCATGAACGAGATCCGCGCCATAGCCGATCGGGTGACGATCCTGCGCGACGGCGAAGTCGTCGCCTCCGGTCCGATCGGCGACTATTCCGAGGCCAGGCTCAACGAATTGATCGCCGGCCGCGAGCTGTCGCGCGAGATGAGCGCCGAAAAGCCGGCGCCGGTCCACAGCGCTCCGCTGCTGGAGTTGCGCGGCGTCTCCACCGCGCGGATCAAGGATGTCAGCCTGTCGGTCGGCGCCGGCGAGATCGTCGGCCTCTCAGGCCTTGTCGGCTCGGGACGCTCGGCCGTCCTGCGCGCCTCATTCGGCATCGATCCGTTGTCGGGTGGCGAAATCAATGTCGCGGGTACGGGCGTGACGCTCGGCAGGCCGGCCGACGCAATGCGGGCCGGCATCGCGCTGATCCCCGAGGACCGCAGAGGTCATGCCATTGTGCCGATGACGGATGTCCAGCGCAATTTCGGCCTTGGCAATCACGGCCGTTTTGCCTCGCTCGGCGTGATCAAGGGTGCCGAGAGACGGCGAGCGGTCAAGCGCTACGTGGACGAATTGCATATCCGGCCGCCGTCGATCAGCACCGAGATGCGCAACCTCTCCGGCGGCAACCAGCAAAAGGTGGTGATCGCCCGCTGGCTGGCGACCGGCGCGCGTGTCTTCCTGTTCGACGAACCGACCAGAGGCATCGATGTCGGCGCCAAGGCGGAAATCTATGCGCTGCTGCGCCGACTCGCCGCTGATGGCGCGGCGCTGCTGGTCGTGTCGTCCGAACTGCCGGAACTTCTGCTCATCTGCCACCGCATCGGCATCGTTAGCGGCGGCCGGTTGCGCGCCATGGTCGACAACGATGCCGGCCTGACCGAGGAGCGGCTGATCGCGCTCGCTGCCAGAGAGGACAATCCGTGACCGAACTCATTTCCCTTCCCCGCACGGACAAGGCCGAGAAGAAAAGCCCGGCGGCGCCCCGGCGCGGCGATACGCTGCGCAAGGCAAGCGTGGCGATCGGCTGCGCGGCGCTTTTCCTGATGTTCTCGGTGCTCAACAGCACTTTCTATCAGCCATCGAACCTAATCGACATCATGCTTCAATCCTCGATCAACGCGGTGATCGCGGTCGGCATGACGCTGGTCATCATGACCAAGGGCATCGACCTGTCGGTGGGCTCGGTCGTCGGCCTGTCCAGCATGGTGGCGGCCGATATGCTTTCGAATGGGCTGCTGGCCGGCATCGGCGCCGGATTGCTGGTCGGGCTGGTCTGCGGCGTCCTCAACGGCGTGCTGATCGCGAAGCTGAAGCTGCCCGACTTCATCGTGACGCTCGGCACGCTCAGCATCTTCAGGGGCGCCGCACTGATCTACACGGACGGCCAGCCGATCTACGGACTGGCCAAGGAGTTCCGCTCCATCTTCGCCGGCCGGCTGCTCGACATCCCGACGCCCGTGCTTTTGGCGTTGGCGGTCGCGGCCCTTGCCTACCTCTTGGTCCGCTACACAGCACTTGGCGAGCAGATCATCGCCATCGGCGGCAATGAGGAGGCAGCGCGGCTCTCGGGCGTCAACATCGAACGGGTGAAGGTTACCGTCTATACGGTCTCCGGCGTGCTTTCGAGCCTTGCTGGCTTCGTGCTGATCGCGCGCATCGGCGCTGCTGAACCGATCGGCGGCAGCGGTTTCGAGTTGCAGGCGATCGGCTCGGCCGTGATCGGCGGGGCAAGTCTGTTCGGCGGCGTCGGCAATCCGCTCGGATCGCTGATCGGCGCGCTGACGCTCGGCGCTTTGCAGAACGGGCTGACCCTGATGAACGTGCCGTCCTTCTGGCAATATGTGGCGTCGGGCGCGGTCGTCATTCTGGCTGTCTTCGCCGACCAATGGACAAGAAAGCGCGGATGACGCCCGCCGACGACAGCTGGGCGATCGTAGATACGCACCAGCATTTCCAGAGCCTCTCCGATGCCGCTTATCCGTGGCTCGATCCCGACCGCCCGGAGCCGCTGGAAGGCGAGCTGACGCCGATCCGCCGCGATTACCTCCCGGCCGACTACCACCGCGACATGGAAGGACTCGGCATCGTCAAGACGGTGCATGTCCAGAACGGCCGCAATCCGGCGGATCCGCTCGACGAGACGCGCTGGCTGAGCACGCTGGCGAGGCGGGAGGCCATGCCGGATGCGATCGTCGCCTATGCCGATCTCGCCGCTCCCGCTGCCGAGCGCCTGCTGGAGGCCCATGCCGGCTTTCCGCGCGTGCGCGGCATCCGACAGATCCTGAACTGGCACGACGATCCGCGTCTTCGCAGCGCGCCAAGTCCGGATCTAATGGACAGCCCGCAATGGCGGCGAGGTTTTGCCCGCCTGGCGCCGCTCGGGTTGAGCTTCGACCTGCAGCTCTACTGGCCGCAGATGGACATGGCGCTGGCGCTTGCTAGAGCGTTCCCGGACACGACGATCGTGCTGGAACATTTCGGCATGGTGGCCGATCGCAGCGCCGAAGGACTGGCCGGTTGGCGTTCGACGATCAGCCGTCTCGCGCAAGCGCCGAACGTCAGCGTCAAGCTGTGCGGTTTCGGTCTGGGTGCACCGGCTTGGTCGCCCGAGACAACGCTGCCGCTGCTGCATCATGTGCTGGACGCCTTCGGCTCTGGGCGCACGATGGTAGGGACCAACATGCCAGTGGATCTACTCTTTGCAACGCCGGCAAAGATCATTTCCACCATTCGCGCCGTCGTTCAGGATATGTCCGAATCTGAGCGCGTCGCTGTGCTTTGCTCCAACGCCGAAAGATTCTACCGAATCTAGGCCACCGCCTATGATTAACCTGAATGTCCGATTCCAGGTGACGTAGAAAGTGCATCAAAAACCCCGTTCACTCCATATCGTAGGCCTCGGCCTGCAGACAACGTAATAAGTGAACCAGGCGGCGTCGAAACCGTGTCAGGAATGACGCCGTCGCGCACGAAGCAATTGGCGATAGCCGCGCTCGACCATCTTCAAGCCGTCGCACACGAGACGATGCGTCTGATATCGAAAAGCCGAGTCGTGCCAGTCGGCGGCGCTGACCAGTCGCCGACCGAACAAGGCGGTCGCGACTTCAAAATGGGATGCCTGCTCTTCCCGGCCATCGAGGCATCGCAGCATGTGGCCGAGGCGCCGGCGCTGGGCCGCGGTCAAGCGGGCGTCGGGAAGGTGCTGCCTGTGGATGGAGCGGATGAACCGCTCGATGGCTTGCAGCCGGTCGTGCGCCATGTCGTCCAGCGGTATGATGGCGGCGAGCGGTTCGCCTGGCTTCGTGCCGCCAAGAAGCGCCAGTTGCATGCCAGGCGACGAACGCATATGAAGGCCGACCTCGTCACGCCGGCCTCCGGCCAGCGGTACGTCGAAGGCGCTGCCCTCCCGCGTTTGCAGATCCGGCGGAACCTCGACAAGGTTCACAACCCCAGGGTCAATCTCAGGCGCCCAGTAGACGGGCTGCTCGACCGCGGACCGGTCAGGCCGGGCGGCGAAACTGCAAACCCCAGCGCTTGCGGAATGCGCGCATCGCCTTAGCCGAGCGCGAGGTTGCGAAGTCCTGCTGATATTGCGGATTGCGTCGCAGGAATTCCCAGGCAATCTCATCGGCGGCGGCGCCTTTGATGAATGCATATGCCTGTGGGTCACGCCACTGCGATGTGTCCGGCTTCATCCGCGTCCTTCCCTTCTCAAGGATCTGATAGGGGGACGCGGCGTTCAGCGAAATCCTTGGATTCCGTCATTGACGAATGGACGAGGAGAGAACCCGGCAACGAGCGATCAGGCCAGGGCCCAGCGAGGCCTATTGGCTTGCGCGCTGCAGTATTTTGAATGTGTTCGTCCAGGTGCGATAGGCCTCGTCATCACCTTGGCTCCACGCGCTGAATGCGCGCCGGGCCGCAAAAGACGAGGCGGGCTGCTCTAATAGCGACCCGATTGATTGGTCGCCGGCGGGCCAGCCGGCCGGCTTGTCGCATATCGCGTCATGAGTGAGACGCCGCAGGTCGGCCAATGCAGAGCGGATCTGCGGAAGCGGAAATTCGACGATGTCGGTGTTGTCCTTCGCTTCCCGAACCACGACCGCAAGCTTGGCGATCACCCCCGCCAACGATCGTGCGGGCGTCGCCGCGATCTCAGCCAACAGGGCGTCGGCCTTCTCAGCATCATCCTGCTCCGCCGTCCGCGCATCGACATCGCGCGGATTGGCGATATTCCCCTCCCCGCGCACGATGACATCGCCCGTAGACAAGGGCGCACCGCTCTCAAAAAGATCTTCCTCCGTCTGCTGCTGCCGCACGCCCGAGGCCAACATCGCAACGTGCGCATGAATCCAATCGAGCGATAGTGCTACGACAGGGTCCACTGCCGGCTGGCTGTCCACGATTGATGAGATTTGCGAAGCTGGCCGATTTCCACTCACTCGCTCCGCCCCTTTCTCACTCGTGACGAAAGGACAAGTCGTAGCTATTGTCAGAATCAGGGACGATTCTGAGTTATCGACGACATCGTGCAGTGGGGCCAAGCGAAGCTATTCCGCCAGGCCTCACCAATGACTTCCGTAGGGTTGCATACTAAAAGCGGCTTTTTTGACCTATGTCAACCAAAAAGAACGATTTTCAGAGCGAAGCAATTTCTGTTCAGCAGTGTCGTGCTGCAAGAGCAATGCTCGAATGGAGTCAGGGCGACCTCGCCGAGGCAGCTGCTGTTTCGAGGACCACGATAGTTGACTTCGAGAGAAGTATTCGTATTCCGCACCGAAACAATCTTGCTGCGATCCGCCGTGCGTTTGAGGCAGCGGGTATAGAATTCCTTCCGGAAAACGGCGGCGGTGCCGGCCTGCGATTTGCGCGAAGGTCTGATCAGACCTAAAGGAATCTCGCCCGGCGCGCTTGCCGGGCGAGGCGTCTTCCAGTTCACTCGCCGCTGCGGCGGTTTGGGCGGGACCAGATGAGGCTGTGGCCCTCACCTTCCTCGTCGGCGAAGAGGTTGGCGTAGATCGGAGCGGTGAAGCTCGGATCGTCGAGCTTGAGCCCGAGATAATCGCGACCCTCGTTGGAGCGCTTGGACCAGGCGGCGCCGATCTCGGCCTTGCCGACCACCACACGGTGGCTTGGTGCGTTCTCGCCACTGGCCCGGGTGTCGGGGACAATGCGTACGTTCTTGGCCTGGACGCTGAGGGTGACGATCTCGCCGGTGAACTCGTTCGCATTGGTCTTCTTGAAGGTGCCGATGGTAGCCATTTTCAGTCTCCGTTCTCGTTTCCGAGCCCGCACCATGCGGCCTCGACGGCGATCTTGAGGCCGAAGGCGACCGCTGCCGCATCGCTTGCGACCGCAGCAAAGCGCAGGATAGGGCAGGCGCGCGTTTCTTGGTTGCGCGAGGAATGGGCTTCGCCCAGGGGAAGAAACTCGCGACGCGCCATTGCGGCATAGGCGGTCGAGGCTTCAGCCGTCCTTCGGCCAGATCAGCCCGTTCGAGGGGTCGTTGGTGCGCACTGAGAAATGGAAGACGGAGACAATGGGTTCATCTACGATGAAAGAGATGGTGTGGACTGTTTCGCCGGTGCTGATGTTACCACGGCCTGACATGTGCTGCATCAGAGCCTGAATTCATCTAGCGATCGCGGATGGGATCGGCCGCAACCCGACCGTCCGCTGTCGGAGGGAGTTCAGCTGATTGCTGCCATTCGGCAACCGAAAAGATCGGCTGTGCTCCTACCGAAAAGCGTTGAGTACCGTTTGTGTACGTCTGGCTCTGCCTGACTTCAGTGGAACGCTGGGCGAGATTGAACGCTTGGCCGCAGTTTGCGCTAGTCGGACCAGGGAATCACCTGGGTCCTAAAAAACTCGGTGCGGTTCATGATGAGGTCGGTCGCACGCTTTGCCATAGGGTCTACGACCGTAGCCAGAAACGCTTCCAAGGCCTTCAGATGAACGAAGGTCAGCATAAACGTGTTCAAGCATGTTGGTGGATTTCAGATGCTTGTGGTGCTGGCGCGGCAGGCGGAAGAAGGTCAGCGTATACTCGATGGTCTCCTCCACCTACGTCGTCAGCCGCGGATAGCGGCCCGACCATGTGGCGAGATCGGCCTTGGCCTCGGCAAGATCGCGCCGGTCGTAGAGCCAGCGCAGTTCCTGCAAGCAGTCGTCGCCATGTTTCCTCGGCAGGTGATCGAGCGCGTTCCTGAGGAAGTGCACGTAGCAGCGCTGCCAAGCCGCTTCCGGGATCACCTCGCCGATCGCCGCGACCAGGCCGGCATGGTCGTCGGAGACAGCCAGCTCGACGCCCTTGAGGCCGCGCGCCTTCAGCGCGACGAGGAAGTCCTTCCAGGCCGAGCGGCTCTCGCGATTGGCCATCTCCACCGCCAGGATCTGGCGCCGGCCGTCCCAGTCGATGCCGACCGCGATCAGCACCGCCTGGCTCATGACGATGCCGGTCTCGCGCACCTTCTCGTAGCGGGCGTCGAGGATGAGGTAGGCAAAGGGCTCTTGAAGCGGGCGCTCGGCGAAGGCCTTCAGGCTCTCGTCCAAACGCTTGTTGATGGCCGAGATCGACGAGGCCGAGAAGGCATGCCCGCACAGCTCCTCGGTGATCGCCTTGACCTTCCTGGTCGACACGCCCTGCACGTACATCTCCGCAAGCGTCGCAACCAAGGCGCGCTCGGAACGCTGGTAGCGCTCGAACTGCTCGGTGGAAAAGCGTCCCTGCCGGTCCTGAGGAACCCGCAGCTCAAGCTTGCCGACACGGGTGACAAGCGTGCGGCCGTAATAACCGGAGCGATAGCCAAGACGCTCCGGTGTCCGTTCGCTCTTCGAAGCACCCAGAGCCTCGTCCATCTCGGCCTCGAGCACCTCCTGCATCACTGCGCGGATCACTTCGTGCAGCCCATCCGGGTTCGAAAGCAGAATGTCTTTGACGGCGGCAATGGCGGATTTATCTTCGGTCTTGGTCATGGCAGCGGTTCCTTCCAGGAATCAGGTGACGTTGAACATCACCAGCCTGCCATGGCCGCCCTCTCTCAGCGAATTTGCAGAACTCTCAGCACACTACCCTTCAGGTGGGGCCAACATTACAAGTTCCGGCCCCTGTGCTCAGCTCCGTAGATGCGCTTTAAGCCGCCGCCCGCTGGCTGCGGTCCCACAGGATCAGATCAGCGCCCTTCTCTCCGATTGCCATCGAGATGGCGTTGAGATTGCAGCTCGGTATCTGCGGGATGATGGAGGAATCGACGACGCGTAGGCCTTGAACGCCGATGACCTTGAGATCCGGCGCCACGACCGCCATCGGGTCGATGCCCATCTTGCATGTGCCGCAGGGATGGTAGCTCCCGCTCGCGTTCTCGCGCATATAGGCGACCCACTCGTCGTCGGTCTGGACGTCCTTGCCCGGTTTGAACTCGCCCATGACGTATGGCGCGAACGCCTTCGAGTTCAGCGCCGCACGGGCAATCCGTCCGCCCGCCATCAACGTCTCGATATCGTACGGATCGCTCAGCAGGTTCAGCTGGATCCTGGGCTTCTCATGAGGGTCGCCCGATCGCAGTTCGAGATAGCCCCGGCTGCGCGAACTGTTGACGTTGGGCTGGAGATTGATCGCGGCTTCCTTCTGCATTTCAATGCCATCATGCGTGTAGTTCGCCGAGAAGGCCCCGAAATGGTACTGGATGTCGGGATATTCGAGCTCCGGTCGGGTCCTGATGAGACCCACACCCGTATAGGTGTAGGTGGCGTAGCCTGAACGGTCGAGGAGAAACTGGGCGCCGTATTTCAGCTTCCCCAGCAGGTTGAACTCCTGGTTCGCGGTCTTGATGTTGACGTAGGCCTTGACCTGGGTGCTGGCGTGTTCCTGCAGGTTGCGGCCGACACCGGGGCTGTCGTGCAGAACTTCGATACCGTGCGAGCGCAACTGCTCCTGCGGACCGATGCCTGACAGCATCAGGAGCTTTGGCGAGTTCACCGCGCTTGCCGAGAGGACGACTTCGCGGCTGCATCGCTCGATCTGCGTCTTTCCACCGGCATCGAACTCGACGCCCGCGGCGCGCCGTCCGTCAAAGACAATCCTGCGCACCATCGCGCCGGTCACGATCCTGAGATTGGGCCGCTCCTTGATTGGATCCAGATAGCCTCTGGCCGCGCTGAAGCGCGTTCCCATGTGCTGCGTGACATGGATGATGGCGGCGCCGTCGGTAGGCTCGGCGTTGTAGGCTGGATTATGCGGATAGCCGAGTTCCTTCATGGCCTCGACGAAGACGTAAGCGAGCTTGGGAGGCTTGCGGACGGCGCTGACGACGACAGGACCGCTCTTGCCGTAGATGTCGGTCACGCCGTCCCTGTTGCCTTCGACCTTCTGGAAATAGGGTAGGATGTCGTCATAGGACCAGCCGCGGTTGCCGAGCTGAGCCCAATGGTCGTAATCGCCCCGGTTGCCGCGGACGTAGAACATCGCGTTGATCGAGCTGGAGCCGCCGAGCCCCTTGCCGCGGGGCATCATGTCGCGACGGTTGTTGCGCGTCGGGTCCGGTTCGGTCATGAATTTCCAATTGGTGCGCTCGTCGGCCATCGCCTTGAACGCCAGGGCCGGCATGATGATGTTCAATCTCTTGTCGCTGCCGCCGGCCTCCAGCAACAGCACCTTCGTCGACGGGTCGGCGCTCAGCCTGTTGGCGAGCACGCAGCCCGCCGACCCGGCACCTATGACGATGTAGTCCCAATTCATCATTTCGCCGCGCGGTTCTGGGTAATCAGCTTCGAGAGGGTTCTGAGCGTGGCGCGAAGGTCCCCCTCAGGTATGCCGGCAAGCTGATCCTTCTGGAAATCCTGCCAACGCTTGCGGATCGCCTCACGCCGCTGCCGCCCGGCTTCGGTGAGGATCAACTGGCCGTCCACGGCGTTGACGAGCATGCCGCGCTCGACCAGCGTGGCCAAGGCGTCTTCGGTGTCGCGCTGGCCGAGATATGTGGCCCGCGCCACCTGGTCCGTCTTCAGGCCTGGCATGTCGTAGACGCAGGCGATCACCCTGGCCACCGAGATATCGAGACCTTCGGCATGGCGGTGTTCGTCGAAGGTGGACGACAGGAGATGGTGCGCTTCGAATATCTGGGGAATGATTGTTCCCTCGGACGAAGTCTCCGGCTTCAGGCCACCGACCTCGGGCGAAGGCGAAACCTCCGGATGGGAATAGGCGACGCAGTATTGCCCTTGGGCGAAAAGCAGCGGCTCGCCTTCGAAGCGGCTGGCGCGGCGCACGAGACCGACCAGGATGGTGTGGTCGCCGCCTTCGACCTGCGAATAGGTTTCGCACTCGAAATGCGCCAGGCAGCCGTCGAGCAAAGGCGAACCGTGCTCGCCGGCCGACCATGCCGTTTCCGCGAACTTGTCCTCGATCTTGCTCGAGAAATGCCGGGACACATTCATCTGTGTCGAGGCGAGGATATTCACGGCGAAGCGTCCGCCATTCTTGAACAGCGGATAGCTGCGTGAGCCATGGCTTATCGACCAAAGCACTAGCGGAGGGTCGAGCGACACCGAGGCGAAGGAGTTGACGGTGACGGCGGCCCGCTGGCCCTTTGTCTCCGTGGTGATGATCGCGATGCCCGTTCCGTACAAACCAAGGCATCTGCGGAAGAGGCGGCTGTCGGTCGCCGGATCGCCTGCTTCGATCGGCGAGCGGGCGGTATCGTCAACAGAGAGCCTGTCCTGGCCGGCGCTGGTTTGCATGTCCAATCCTCGTTCAACCGGGCCTAGCTGGCGAGACGCTTATCCGAGGCAGCCTTCGCCGTCTCGTAGCGGCTGGCGGGAAGCGGCAGGCCAAGATTCTCGCGCAGGGTGCGGCCCTCATAGTCATCGCGAAAACGGCCACGTTTGCGCAACTCGGGCAGGACAAGATCGACGAAGTCGTCGATGCCGTGCGGCAGCAAAGAAGGCGTGATGTTGAACCCGTCGGCGGCGCCCTGTTCGAACCAGGATTCCATTTCGTCGACGACGTCGACGGCGGTCCCCACGACGGTCTTGTGCTCCTGCGCCATGCCAATTTTCTTGTAGAGCTGGCGGATCGTCAGGCCCTGCTTCTGTGCGAGGTCGTAGTACATTTGGGCGCTGCTCTTGAGACCGACCTTGTCGAAGTCCGGCTTCGGCACCGGGCCGTCCAACGGCAGATGCGAAAGGTCGCCGAAGGAGCGGTAGAGCATCGAAAGGCCGACGATTGGATCGATCAGTGACTCGAGCTCCTCGTATTTCTCCTGCGCCTCCTCGCGGCTGCGTCCGACGATGGGTGTCAGGCCGAGCATCATCAGCAGATCGGTCTTCTTGCGGCCGAAACGTTCCAGCCTGTCCTTGAGCGAAGCATAATAGTCCTGGGCCGATTTGAGATCGTTCTTGGCCATGAAAACCATGTCGCAATATTCAGCCGCGATCTGCTGGCCGGCCTCCGATACGCCGGCCTGTACCAGGATCGGCCTGCCCTGCGGCGAGCGTCGGACGGTCAACGGCCCTCGCACGGAGAAATGCTTGCCGACATGGTTGAGGACATGCATTTTTTCTTCGTCGTAGAAGACGCCGGATTCCTTGTCGAGAAGGAACGCGTCTTCGTCCCAACTGTCCCAGAGACCGGTGACCACCTCGACGAACTCGTGGGCGCGCTCGTAGCGCGTATCGTATTCGAGCTGCTTGCTCATCGAGAAATTCCAGGCTTCCTGATCCGACCAGGAGGTCACCACGTTCCAGGCGGCGCGGCCGCCGCTGATCTGGTCGAGCGAACCGTATTTGCGGGCGATGTGGTAGGGCTCGTTGTAGGTCGTCGACGCCGTGGCCACCAGGCCGATGTTGCGGGTCATCGGAGCCAGCGCCGACAGCAGCGTCAGCGGCTCGAGTTCGACATTGTGGCGGGAGCGCGCCATCGATCCTTTCGGCTTGTCGTCCAGCCGCACGCCGATGCCGTCGGCCAGGAACACCATGTCGAATTTGGCCCGCTCTGCCGTCTGCACGACATCAAGGAACGACTGGAACAAAGAACTGCCGTCGGCGGGCACGTCCGGATGCCGCCACGAGCCGACGTGGTAGCCCATGTAGCGCATGGAGAGACCAAGTTTCATCTGCTTCTTGCTCATAAGGGAAACCCTCCTTTGGCACGCGTGGCGGCAGCGATCTGGCGACCGCAAGTCCCGACCGGACATGCTCTTGTTGAGAGGGAACGTCCGACTTTGACAGGGCGTTGTAAACGTCGAAAAAACTGCCGTTGTTGTTAAGTGGAACTTACGTCAAGTGGCGAGCGGCCGATGTTGAAACCGTGGAAATCGATGTTCGTACTCCCGATGCTTCCGACGTTTTCAACGGGACAGGAACTCGCGCTCGACCCAGGCGCACCAGGCGTTCGCGAACGGCTTCTCCGGCGAGCAATTGATCAGGAAGTAGCAGTCGCGCTCATAGGGAGCGATTCCCTCGATCCGCAGCAACGTGCCGTCGGCGAGAAAGCGGTCGACCAGCGGCCGCCCGGCCAGCGCCACGCCCTGTCCCTCGAGCGCCGCCTGGAACATGTTGAGATAGGTGTTGAAGGCGATGCCGTTCTCCTCCTGCAGGGGCATACCGAGGCGCTGGAACCAGAAGGGCCAGCTCGCCTCGCGCCGGTAGGATCCCTTGAGGAAAAGCAGCCGCTCCTTCGTCAGGTCGAGGATGGAGCGCATCTCGGTCCGTCGCGGATAGCGCGGGCTGTAGACAGGAAAGATCGTCTCGCGCATCAGCATCCTGGCGTCGCCGACGGCCGGCGTCGTCGGCGTGTAGCGGATGGCGACGTCGATCTCCTCGGCGACGAGATCGAGATAGCTGTCCGATACGACGAGATTGATCTCGACGTCCGGATGCAGCGTGTTGAAACCCACCATCCGAGGCATAAGCCAATAAGTCGCAAACGCGGCTGTCGTCGTGATCGACAGCCGCGACCGGGTTTTCAGGCGCCGCGTCTGGCTCAGCGCGTTGCCGATGCTGCCGAGCGCCGGCGCCACCTCGTCCAACAGCGCGCGGCCGGCCGCCGTCAAGCTGACGGTGCGATGGTTGCGGTGAAAAAGCGTCTGGCCGAGACGGGCTTCGAGCTCGGCCATCTGCCGGCTTACCGCGACGCGGCTGAGCCGTAGTTCGTCCGCCGCGCGTGAGAAACCGCCAACGCGGGCGGCGAGCTCGAACGTCACCAGATTGCGCAGGAGATAGGCGTCGTTGGGGTTCATTCCTGTATCGTGCAGGTTAACGCAAGCGTCGGCAATGGGCCACTTGCAGCCCTTCCGGGCAGTCCATAGCCTGAGGTCAGAGAACAATGGCAGGCGAAGGCCGATCCAACGCCCAAGGCGGAAAGAGCAGTGCATGTCGCAAAGGCCCAACATCCTATTCCTGCAAGTCGACCAACTCGCGGCAGCCTATCTTCGCACCTACGGCAACGCGATCTGCAGGGCGGACAACATCGAGGCGCTTGCCGCTGACGGCGTCGTGTTCGAGCGGGCCTACTGCAATTTCCCACTCTGTGCGCCTTCGCGTTTCTCGATGGCGACGGGCCAGCTCTGCTCGACGACCGGCACTTACGACAACGCCGCCGAGATGCCCGCGACCATCCCGACTTACGCGCACTATTTGCGCACGGCGGGCTACCAGACCGCGCTGTCAGGAAAAATGCACTTCATCGGGCCGGACCAGTTCCACGGCTTCGAAAACCGGCTGACCGCCGACATCTATCCGGCCGACTACGCCTGGGTGCCGAACTGGGGCCGCGAGGACAACCCCGACGTCAACGATCCGCGGACCCTGCTGACTTCCGGGATTTGCGAGCGCAACGTCCAGATCGACTATGACGAGGAAGTAACCTTCAAAGCTGTCCAGCACCTCTACGACATCGCCAGGTCCAACGACGCGCGTCCGTTTTTCCTGCAGGTCTCCTACACCCACCCGCACGAGCCTTTCCTGTGCAAAAAGGAATTCTGGGATCTCTATGAGGACGCCGACATCCCGCTGCCCAGGGTGCCGAGGCTCGGCGAAACGGAGGCCGATCCGCACTCGCTGCGCCTGATGCGCGATTTCGGCATCCTCGACTACGAGTTCGACGAGGCCGAGGTCCGCCGGGCGATCCGCGCGTATTACGGCTCGATCAGCTATGTCGACCAGCTCATCGGCAAGGTGATCGCGGCGCTCCGGGCCACCGGTCTCGACAAGAACACCGCCATCGTCTTCACGTCGGACCATGGCGAGATGCTCGGCGAACGCGGCATGTGGTTCAAGAAAAGCTTCTACGAGCCGTCGGCAAGAATTCCACTGATCATCCAGGCGCCGTGGATAGCGCCATCACGTATCGAGGAACTGGTTTCGCTGGTCGATCTGCTACCGACCTTCATGGGGCTGGCGACCGGCCGAGACTGGGATGGCGCGGTCGAGGAACTGGAAGGCATGGACCTGACCGCGCTGCTCGCCAAGCAAGAGCCGCCCTCCAGGACTGTCTATTGCGAGTATCTGGCCGAGGCTATCGCCGCGCCGATCTTCATGATCCGGCGCGGGGCGTACAAGTTCATCTCCTCCTCGACCGACCCGGCGCTGCTCTTCGATGTCGAGGCCGACCCTGACGAGCGCGAAAACCTTGCCTTGCAGCCGCAATATGCCGGTCTCGTCGCGGAGTTCGAGTCCGAGGTCCGTGCCAAGTGGAACGAGAGCGAGCTGACAGAGCGCATCCTGCTCAGCCAGCGGCGACGGCGGCTGATCCGTCAAGCGATGCAGAATGGACAGGCGACGCGCTGGAACCACGACGAGGCGCCCGGCGAGCAGGTCAGGTGGTATCGCAGCGGCGGCTATAACGAGTGGGCGCTGTCCTTCCTGTCGGCGGGGGACGGAGCCAAGGGTCCGCCGCCGCCTGTGCGGCAGCGCTGAAGTTAAGCTGAGCTTAACATAACTGGAAGTTTTTGCGTTCTTCACACGGGAGTCCGCGGAAGTTAGCCTACTTTGCAAGTCCCACCTTCGAATGGACGGAGCAGACGATGCGCTTGATGAGGAAATTTTTTTGTGCCGCGGCTCTGCCTTTCTTGCTGGCCAGCGGTTCGGCCCATGCGCAGATGCCTGGCGAAGGCAAGCCTGTGCAGCCGATCCGCCCGGCAGGCATCCAGGGCAACATCTTCCCTCACGATGTGATCGCGATCGGGCTCGAGATGCTCGGCTACAAGGTCAAGCCCGCCCTCGCATGAGTGGGTGGACGCGCACAAGGATCAGTTCGACGCCTGGGTCAAAGAAGCCGCGGCGGTGAAATGATGCCGCATCCCGTGCGATGAGCTGCTGCACCGGCCTCTCCCCGCTTTCGGCTGACCGTCACACGGCCGCCGCAACGCCGGCACGCGCCACAGAACGTCGCCGTCCCGGCCGCACGGTGCCGATCGCGGCGGCCGAGACATGGGCCGGCACCGACCGTCCCATCATCCGCAAGGATGGAGAGAGCCCGCGGCGTCCCGCAACCCTGACCAGCTATGCGATCGACCCCTTCGCCGTGACGAACGATTGGTTCGCGCAATTCGTCGCCGAGACCGGCCACGTGACGGAAGCGGAGCGGCGCGGCTCGTCATTCGTCTTTGCCGCTTTCCTGCCGAACGCCGGCTTAGATCTGCCTTCCGTGTCAGCGGCGCCGTGGTGGAAACACGTGGCGGGGGCTGCATGGAACAGACCGCTGGGTTCGAGAAGCGACGCGTCGGACTTGGGCAATCATCCCGTCGTCCATGTCGGCTGGGCGGACGCCGCGGCCTTCGCCGCCTGGGCCGGGGGACGCCTGCCGGCCGAGGCGGAGTGGGAACACGCCGCCCGCGGCGGCCTTGCCGACCCGCGCTTCCCGTGGGGCGATCGCGAGCCGGACGACGAGAACTTCCTCCCCTGCAACATCTGGCAGGGGGTTTTTCCGCAGCTGAACACCGGGGTGGACGGTTGGCAAGGCACGTGCGCCGCCGACGCGTTTGCGCCGAACGGGTTTGGCCTATTCAACCTGGCGGGCAATGTCTGGGAGTGGTGCGCCGACGCGGCGGTCGCCGGCCGATATCCGGCGAAGATTGCCAAGGGCGGCTCGTATCTTTGTCACGAATCCTACTGCTATCGGTACCGCATCGCCGCGCGCAGCATCGTGACGCCGGACACGACCGCCGGGCATATCGGCTTCCGCGTCGTCTTCGACCTGTGATGCCCGCGTCTCGCCGCCCGGAACAACGCGGCCATGCGCCGCCCTAAAAGAGGTTAGGATGGACTGGCATATCGAATGCAGAAACGTCTGGAAGGTCTTTGGCCGCGACCCGGCCGGGGCGCTGGGCGCCATTCGCGGCGGCTCTCTCGACAAGGCGCATGCGCGCAAAACGCTGAACCACGTTGTCGGCGTCGCCGACGCATCGCTGCAGATCCCTCGCGGCGAGATCTTTTGCATCATGGGGCTGTCCGGCAGCGGCAAGTCGACGTTGCTGCGGCACATCAACCGCCTCATCGAGCCGACGGCCGGCACCATCCGCGTCGCCGGCGCCGATGTCGGGGCGATGGACCGCCGCGCGCTCAGCCGCCTGCGCTCGCAGACCATCGGCATGGTGTTCCAGCACATGGCGCTGTGGCCGCACCGCACGCTCGAGGACAACGTCGCCTACGGCCTCGAGATCCGAGGCGTGGCGAAAGCCGAACGGCACCGCCGCGCGTCGGAAGCGCTCGCGATGATGAAGCTCGACGGCTGGGAGGGGCACTACCCCGACGAGCTCTCCGGCGGCATGCAGCAGCGCGTCGGGCTCGCCAGGGCGCTGGCCGCGGATCCGGAGATCCTGTTGATGGACGAGCCCTTCAGCGCGCTCGACCCGATCATCCGCCGCGAGCTGCAGAACCACTTCCTGGACTTGTCCGCCCGCTTGAACAAGACGACAGTCTTCGTCACCCACGATCTCGACGAAGCGGTACGGCTTGGCGACCGCATCGCGATCATGCGCGACGGCCACATCGTACAGGTCGGCACACGCGAGGAAATCATCCTGCACCCCGCCGACGACTATGTCGCCGAATTCGTCCGGCCGATGTCGCGCAGCCGCTTCGTCAAGGCCGAGGACGTGATGCTGCGGCCGGACAACGCGATGCGCCGGCCCAGCCACACCGTTCTCCACGATGCCGACCTGCGCACGATCGCGGCGAAGCTTGCCGCAGTGCGCGAACCGATCGGCGTCGAGCGGAACGGCGCCATCGTCGGCATCATCGACAGCTACGCCCTGATCGGCGCCATCACTGCAGCCGAGCCGGCGCCAACGCCCGAACCCCATTCTCCGACCGAAGGACGCTCAGATGCACGACATCCTGGCCTGGAACCCGTTCGCTAATCCCGTCCTGCCGGTCGGCGACTGGGTGGCCGATTTTGTCCGTTGGCTGGTCACGAACTACCGCTTCGTGTTCCAGGCGATGAAAGCCCCGATCGACGCCGTCCTGTCCGGCGTCGAATACGGGCTGCGCTCCTGCCCGCCAATGATCTTCATCGCGCTCGTCTTCCTGTTCGCCTGGCAGGTGGCACGTCTCCGGGTCGCGATCTTCGTCGCCGTCGCCTTCGTGCTGATCGGATTGATCGGCGCCTGGCCGGAGGCGATGACGACGCTTGCGATCATCATCACCTCGGTCCTGGTCTGCTGCGTCATCGGCATTCCCGTCGGCATCCTGATCGCGCAGAACGATCTTCTGGAGGACATTGTCCGGCCGGTGCTCGATTTCCTGCAGACGATCCCGTCCTTCGTCTATCTCGTGCCCATAGTCATGCTGTTCGGCATCGGCAATGTCGCCGGCGTCGTGGTGACGATCATCTATGCGGTGTCGCCGCTGATCCGCCTGACCAATCTTGGCATAAGGCAGGTTCGCGACGATCTCGTCGAGGCATCGAACGCGTTCGGCGCCTCGCGCTGGCAGAGCCTGGTGAATATCCAGCTGCCGCTGGCGCGAGCGACCATCATGACGGGGATCAACCAGACGATCATGCTGTCGTTATCGATGAGCGTGATCGCCTCGATGATCTCGGTCACCGGCCTTGGCCAGATGGTGCTGCGCGGTATCGGGCGGCTCGACGTGGCTCTGGCGGCCACCGGCGGCCTCGGCATCGTGCTGATCGCCATGATCGTCGACCGGATCTCTCAAGGAATCGGCAAATCGGAGCGCGGGCATGCCCATGAGCACTGGACGCAGACAGGCCCGGTCGGCTTGCTGCGGAGAGGCTGGGCGGCCGTCGTTTCGCGGTCGCATAATCAAGCCCAAGAGATGCAGACAAACTAAGCGTTTCAGCCTGTTCCGTTGATGCGCGGTGACAAGCAAATATGGCCTTCATCTGCTCGTCACGATGGTGAAGCAAGTTAGCCGGGTGCCGATTGGGGCAGTGATCGGCGCAACTCCCAAGACCTCCAGCTAGCCCGGGATGCCGCCCGGGCATTCTTTTATGTCGGGTTCAGCTTCGCTTTGATAGCACCGACGGCGTTCAGGATGGCGTCGGCGGCGTGCTCGTCCAGCGCAATCTCCAGCAAGCCTTCGGTGGTCTGAATCGAGAGAATGCCGAGCGTTCCCTTATCGTCCTCGACCGTGCCGACATGGATCTCTGTCGGCACGAAAGGGAGCGCCCTGTCCTCCCGCTTCATTGTCCTGCATTCCTCCGTAGCCGGACAATCGCGCAACCGGGTGTCACGTTCAAGCGGGCTGGCGGTTGACCTAACGCGACCCAGCCTCAAGCCAGCGGACGAACTCTGCATCCTCCCGGTGACGCTTACGCCGGGACCTCGCCTTCAGTGCTTGGCCTCGTCGCCGGGAAGGACCCTTTGACCCAATCGGCGAAGGCCTGAACGGCCGTCGACGGAATCGACAATCGTGGAAGCGAGAGATGGAAAGCATGCCGGACCACAGGTCTGGCGTTGACGGGCTGGATAAGCGTCCCGTTCGAGAGGAATCTTTGAACGAGCGGCGGACCGATCAAGGCAAATCCCTGGCCGTCGAGCGCAGCCTGAACCAGGTTCGTGTAGGAATTCACGGTGATCCCGGCCTTCGCCCGCGCAAGGTCAAGCCCGTGGAGACGAAGCCAGGTCGTCCACCGGGTATGTTCGTCATAGGGGCCTTCCAGATGAATGAGTGGGTAAGTAAGGAGCTCGGATGGCTCGATCATCTTGCCCGCTGGAAGGAAGGTATTCGCGCAAGTCGGACTTAGCTCTTGGCGAACCAGGAATGTCGTTTCGGCGTCGTCGAAAGGCGGCGAGCCATAGCGGATCGCGACGTCGATATTGTCCTCGAATCCGAGATTGCCGTCTGAAACGATGAATCTCAGCTCGATGTCGGGATGCATTGTCCTGAACTCGCCGAGCCTCGGCGACAGCCAATAGGTCATGAAACCCGGGGTGGTCCCGACATTGACGATGTTGGTGTCGGCGCGTTTGCTGATTTCCACTGTCGCGCGCAGCGCCCGTTCAAGCACCTCAGAGATGGCGATGTGGTATCTTTCTCCTGCCCTCGTCAGCCGGACCGAGCGCTGCATGCGCTGGAAAAGCGGCACGCCGAGAAATCGTTCCAGGGCATGGACCTGCTGGCTGACCGCGACGCGCGAAACGTTCAATTCCGAGGCTGCTTTGGTAAAGCTAAGCTGACGCCCGGCGGCTTCGAATGTTATAAGAAGATTGGGCGGCGGCAGCTTGCTGCGGAGTTTTTGCATAAAGCCTAGCTTACCCATAGCGTAGGAATTATGCAACTTGCCAACGGCCCGCTGGGCCGTAATCTGCGTCCTGCCTAACAAGCCAAAAAATGACCTGATCGCGCGCCGCCGAAAGGCAGCGGCAGTGAAGCTCGCCGCGATGGGTCGGGCATAACTTCGCCAAAGGGGAATGACATGAAATCTCTTCTTGCAGCAGTCGGCATGATCGGCGCGGGCTTTCTGGCAAGCGCATCCTCCGCCAACGCCGCGTGCGGCACGGTGACCATCACCGAAATGAACTGGGCCTCGGCCGCCGTGGTGACCGCCGTTTCGAGCTTCCTGATGGAGCAGGGCTATGGCTGCACGGTGAAGAAGGTGCCGACCTCGACGGTTCCGGCGCTCACCTCGCTCGCCGAAACCGGTCAGCCCGACATCCTGACCGAAGTCTGGCCCGGTGTCGCGGACGTCTATTACAAGCTCGAGAAGGAGGGCAAGATCGTCAAGGTGGGCGACGTTCTCTCCGATGGCGGCGTCGACGCCTGGTGGATTCCCGACTATCTCGCGCAGGCCCATCCCGAACTGAAGACGCTCGACGGCATCCTGGCGAATCCGAAGCTCGTCGGCGGCCGGTTCAACAACTGTCCGCCCGGCACGGGCTGCCGCGTCTCGAACGACAATCTGATCAAGGCTTTCGAACTCGAAAAGCATGGGGTCGAGGTTTTCAACCACGGCTCGCTTGAAACGCTCGCGACATCGATCGCCGCCGCCTATGCGGCCAAGGAGCCCTGGTTCGGCTACTACTGGGCTCCAACCAGCGTACTCGGCAAGTATAAGATGGTTCAGGTCGACATGGGCCCGGTCGACAAGGACAAGGCCAAGTGCAACGCCACCGCCGATTGCGCGACCCCGGGCAAGACCGGCTGGCCGAAGGCAACGGTGCTGACCACGATGTCAAAGCCGTTCTACGACAAGAACCCGGAACTGGTCGCTCTGATGAGCAAGGTGAGCTTCAGCAACGACACCATGAACGAGCTTCTTGCATGGCAGGAAGACAACAAGGCGACCGCCGACGAAACCGCCGTGCACTTCCTGACAAAGTACAAGGATATCTGGCCGAGCTGGCTGTCGGACGACGCCAAGGCGAAAGTCACCGCCATCGTGAATTGAAACCTTCCGGGTCGCAGGCAGGACCGATCTTGCCTGCGACCTGTTGTCGTTTTTCCTATTCCCGGGATTTCGAGGTGGCATCGCGCCGCCTCGCTTCGGCATCGGACGGAAGGCACGCGCCCATGGCTTTTTACGACGGATTATTCAATCAGCTCGGGCTCAGGGGGTGGTGCGACGCATCGAACTCCACCGGCCCGATGAGCATGGCCGAACTGCTCAAGAAGGCTAAGGAAGCCAATGAGGGCGGGCAGGCTTCGGCCGACACCCCGTTCCCTTCGCTCGATGCGCTGCATGACGCCTGTCGCGCCGTGCCGCGCACGCGCGACCTGACCACGGGCATCGAGGACAGCTTCCTGCATATCCGCGTCGCGTTGAAGACCGTGCTCGATCCGCTGACGCAGCCGCTGTCATGGCTCCTGGATTTCTCGCTCAAGGTGGTCGACGTCGTGCCGTGGTGGGCGCTGGTGATCGCGCTGCTTTTGCTTGTCTATTTCGCGTCCCGGTCGTGGTCCATTCTTGCCCTGGTCGCGGCGACCTTGCTGCTGTTCGGTTTCATCGACCATCTCCACTATGCGCTGCAGACGATGGCGATCGTCTTTACCTGCACCTTCATCTGCATCCTGATCGGCATACCCATCGGCATATTGATGGCCAAGAGCAACCGGCTCGAGAAGCTCTCGCTTCCGGTCCTCGATATGCTGCAGACGCTTCCCTCCTTCGTATATCTCATTCCCTTGATCTTCCTGTTCTCGGTCACGGAGTCGAAGCTCTACGGGATCGCCATCATCCTCTACGCCATCGTTCCGGTGATCCGGCTTACCAATCTCGGCATCCGGATGGTCGACGGCAATGTCGGCGAGGCGGCGGACGCCTTCGGCATGGACCGCTGGCAGAAGCTGTTCAAGGTGGAGATGCCGCTGGCGCTTCCCAGCATCATGGCGGGCGTCAATCAGACGATCATGATGGCGCTTTCGATGGTGGTGATCGCCTCTCTGGTGTCGGCTCCGGGTCTGGGCGTGCTGGTCCTGCGCGGCATCAACAATCTCGAACTCGGCACCGGTCTCGTCGCCGGATTCGGCATCGTGCTTTTGGCCATCATGTTCGACAGGGTGAGCAAAGCCTCGATGGCGCGCGTCAACGGAACGCTCCAGCCGCGGGAGGAAGGCCGGTGACCGAGCAACCCAAGATTTCCATCCGCAACCTCTACAAGATATTCGGTCCAGCTGCGCGTTCCATGGTGGCCAAGGTGCAGGGCGGCATGGGCAAGACGGAGCTGCTTGAGAAGCACAACCACGTCATCGGGCTCAAGGACATAAATATCGATATACGCCGCGGCGACATCACCGTGATCATGGGCCTTTCGGGCTCGGGAAAATCGACGCTGATCCGCCATCTCAACGGCCTCATCAAGCCTACGGCGGGCGAGATCCTTCTCGACGGCGTCAATGTAGCGGGCCTCACCGGCGCTGCGCTGCGCGAGCTGCGCCGGTTCCGCATGTCGATGGTGTTCCAGAACTTCGCCCTGATGCCGCATATGCGCGTTCTGCAGAATGTCGAGATGGCGCAACGCGTCAGGGGCGACGCCGAAGCGGACGCCCGCCAGAACGCGATGAAATGGCTGCAGCGGCTCGGCCTTAAGGGTTTTGAAAACCGCTACCCTCATCAGCTTTCCGGCGGCATGCAACAGCGCGTGGGCATTGCCAGGGCGCTGGCGTCCAACTCCGACGTCATGCTCATGGACGAGGCGTTCTCCGCGCTCGATCCGCTGATGCGCACGGACATGCAGAGCCTGTTGCTCGAGCTTCAGGCCGAATTGTCCAAGACCATCGTTTTCATTACCCACGACCTCGATGAGGCGCTTCGGATCGCCGACTATCTGGTGATCCTGAAGGACGGCGTGGTCGTCCAGCAAGGCGAGCCGCAGAGCATCATCCTCAATCCGGCCGATGCCTATATCGAGAAGTTCGTCAACGACATCAACCGTGCGCGTGTGCTGAGGGCCGAGTCCGTCATGGTGCCGGGGATCATCGTCCAATCCGGCACGTCGGGACAGGTCGATGTCGACGACAATCTCGAAACGGTGATGGCTCGTTCCGAGGGCGATCTCACCCGGACCTTCGTCGTCGCCAGGGACGGCGTGCCGGCTGGGTTGATAAAAATGCAGGACGTCTTCAAGGCACTGGTCCCACGCCATGCCGGTGCGCCGGCCAGCATCGTTGGGCCGGCCCCACAGCAGATCAAAGAGGCGCATACATCTTGAAACACCTCGATCACTTCTACATCGACGGCCGCTTCGTTCCGCCGGGAGACAGGCCGCGCAGGGCCGTCATCAACCCGGCGACAGAAGAACCGGCCGGAAGCATTGCGATGGGCAACGCGGAGGACGTGAATGCGGCGGTCTTAGCTGCGCGAAAAGCTTTCGGCAGCTACGGTCATTCGTCCCGCGAGGAGCGGCTGGCAATGCTTCGGCGCATCCTCGAACTGTTCGATGACCGCGCCGAGGAATTCGCGCAACTGACGACGCTCGAGATGGGCGTGCCGATCACATTCGCCAGGCAGGCCCAGGTCGCCGGTTCGAGGGCACATATCGCCGACACCATTCGCATCCTTGAACACTACGAATTCGACCGGCTGGCCGGCCGGACGCTCCTGGCATTTGAGCCGGTCGGTGTCTGCGCGCTGATCACGCCATGGAATTTCCCGGTCCTGCAGATCGTGACGGAGGTCATGCCGGCGCTGGCGACCGGCTGCACGATGGTGCTGAAGCCGAGCGAGTATGCGCCGATCAGCCCGATGCTGTTCGCCGAAGTCCTGCACGACGCCGGCGTGCCGCCGGGCGTCTTCAACCTGATCAATGGCGATGGCCCGACCGTCGGCGAAGCGATGTCGAGCCATCCGGATGTCGATATGGTCTCGTTCACCGGGTCCACTCGCGCCGGTGTTCAGGTGGCGAAGAATGCCGCCGATACGGTCAAGCGCGTCCACCAGGAACTGGGCGGAAACTCCGCCAACATCCTGATGCCGGATGTCGATCTGGAGCAGGCCGTGACCAAGGGCGTCCTTGGCGCTTACCGCAACGCAGGCCAGTCCTGCACCGCGCCAACCCGTATGCTTGTTCCCCGCCACCTCCACGATGAGGCGATCGGGATTGCGAAGCGAACCGCAGAGTCCGTAATTGTCGGCGACGTGACCGACGAGGCCACTACCCTCGGACCCGTGATGAACGAACGGCAGTTCGAGCGCGTCAATTCGCTGATCGATTCCGCAGTCCGGGAAGGCGCAACCCTGGTGACGGGCGGGTCCGGCAGGCCGTCGTCGCTGAACCGCGGATACTTCGTCAAGCCGACGGTGTTCGGCCATGTTACGCCCGACATGGCGGTGGCCCGGGAGGAGACGTTCGGCCCGGTCGTCAGCCTCATCCCCTATGACGGCGTCGACGAGGCGATCGGGATCGCCAACAACACGCCCTATGGGCTCGCCGCATACCTGCAGTCGAAGGATCTCGGGATCGCCAAACAGGTGTCCTCAAAACTTCGCGCCGGGCAAGTGATGATTAATCATCCAGCCTGGGATGTGTCCGCGCCGTTCGGAGGCTTCAAGCAGTCGGGCAACGGTCGCGAATGCGGGGAGTTCGGTTTCGAGGCATTCCTCGAGGTCAAGGCGATCGGTGGACTTCACGAAAGCTGGCCTGTCGTGCGCTGAGACGCGATGCGCCGTTGCTGCGTGCGGGCGACAAAGACGATCGCAGGTTCTACGACCGGCTTCTTTCCGCAGTGGACCGGGTCCATCATGCCCGACACTGAAGGAAATATCGCAGGGTTTCCGAATGTGGGGAAAGGCGGTAGCGCTCTCCCGCTACCAACCTACTTATAAGCTATTGAAATCACAGTAAAAACATTGGCCTTTGGTAGCGCCCTGTCCGAAAAATCTTCAATGATTTCAGGGCCGAGCCTGCTACCTTGTGGTCCAACGTACGTCGCAAATGCGCCGGAAGCGGTCTTTGCTGAGCAGATGTTCTAATGTCGCCTTTGGACGGGAACGGCCAGTCTGCTTTTAGGCCGGCCACCAACAAGCTGCCGCTCCCAACCACACAGGGTCGCCGGCGGAAGCGCCAGACGGCGTTTCGATCATCCTGTCTCATCCGCCGATGTAGGCCGCCAATTCATCAGGTGTCCCCCTGGGAAAGGCTTCCTTCAAATGGCCGAGGAACGCAGACACGCGGGCGCTCAGCAAGCGCCGGGACGGATAGAGCGTCCATAATGCGATGTCTGGGCCGTCGACATCGCCCCAATGCATCAACGTTCCGGCTGCCAGATCGTGACTTACAAGCGAGATCGGGAGACGTCCTGCGCCGACTCCCGTCCGCACGGCATCGCGGATCATGAGGAGCGACGAAAGGCGAAGGACGGGCTCGATCGCGATGCGTGACCGTCCGGCTGGCGCCACGACGTCCCAGGCTGCAATACGGTCGCCGGCCCCCCGCACGATGGCCGGAACGGCGAGATCGTCGGGCGGTCTGGCGAGGCCCGGGCTCGCGACCACGACCAGCCGATCGCGCAGGAAAATCCGTCCGACAAGGCTTTCATCGGGCTCGGGATTTACCCGGATCACCAGGTCATATCCCTCCTCGATCATATCGACGGACCGGTCTTCCGTCGTGACCTCGAGCCGGACTTCAGGATATTTCAGCGCGAACCCGGAGGCCAGCCTCCCCATGGCGGTTTGGGAGAAGAGCAGCGGCGCGCTGATCCGCAGCCTGCCGCGTGGCGTGTGTCCGCCCGAAGCTATCGCCGTCGCGGTTTCGTCGAGTTCGGTCAGCAGCGCTCCCGTCCGCTCGAAGAGCGCGCGTCCTTCCTCGGTGAGCTTCAGCGCGCGCGCCCCGCGCTCGAACAGACGCAACTCGAGGGCGGCCTCCAGTTCCGCGACCCGGCGGGACAGGGTCGCTTTCGGGCGCCCCGCGGCGCGCGCCGCCTTGCCGAACCCTCCGTGCCGCGCAACCAGGTTGAAATCAGCGAGGGCGAGAAGATCCATCTGTTCCACCATTGAGACGCCATGTCCAGATATAGCGTCTATCGGTTCGAATGTGGATCACTCATTTACAGGGTGTCTTTTGACCCAACCCGGAGTGAACCCCATGACCATTCTCGTTACCGGCGCGACCGGCAATGTCGGCAGCCATGTCGTCGACCAACTCGTCAAGCGTGGCGCCGACGTCCGTGCTCTTGTCCGTGATCCCTCGAAGGCGAGCTTCCCTGCGGACGTCGCCGTCGTGCAGGGCGACCTGCTCGACGTCGATTCCCTGCGCAGCGCCTTCTCGGGCATTTCCACCCTGTTCCTGCTCAACGCCGTGGTGGCGGATGAATTCACCCAGGCGCTGGTTGCGCTCAACCTGGCCCGCGAGGCAGGCATCGAACGGATCGTCTACCTGTCGGTGATGCACGGCGAGCTTTACGTGAACGTGCCGCACTTTGCCGGCAAGCTCGCGGTCGAGCGCATGATCGAGCAGATGGGCCTCAACGCCACCATCCTTCGCCCCGCCTACTTCATGAACAACGAGTTCATGATCAAGGACGTGATCCTCGGCCACGGCGTCTATCCGATGCCGATCGGCAGCAAAGGCTTGGCAATGGTCGACGCGCGCGACATAGCCGGGGTCGCGGCGATCGAGCTGCTTCGCCGCGAGCAGGCCGAAATTGCCCTCCCGCTCACACGGATCAACGTCGTCGGTCCCGACACGCTGACCGGCCCGGACGTCGCGGCGATCTGGTCGGATGTGCTGGGTCGCCCGATCGCCTACCCCGGCGAAGACCTTGCAGGCTTCGAACAGAACCTGCGGGAGTCCATGCCGGGCTGGCTGGCGCTCGACATGCGCCTGATGGGCGAGCGCTTCATCAGCGAGGGCATGGTGCCGGATGCCGGCGATGTCGACCGCCTGACCAAGTTGCTCGGCCGTCCGCTGCGCACCTATCGCGACTTCGCTGCGGAAATCGCTGCCTCGGCCTGACGCCAAGGGCAGCCTGCCACCCGACATCAACCCCGACGAAGAGGATACGACCATGATCTATTCAACCGCCACTGTCCCGGTGAATCCCGAAGGCGCGACCAGGCTGAGCCGTGCGCAAGCATGGGCCGGCCTGGAACTCAAGGCTCGCGACGCCCGCGAATTCCTGCCGCCCGGCCTCTGCATGCGCTGCGACGTCGTGGAAGAAAGCGCGACGCATTTCGTGCGCGAGGCGACCATCGCGGGTGCGGATCTGCGCGAGATCATCACGCTGGAACCGGAGAGCAAAGTCACATTCTTCCAAGCCACCGGGCCGCGCGAGGGCGCGATCATCAACGAACTGTTCGAGGAAGCCGACGGCACGCTCCATCTGCGCTTCTACTGCTATCTCGGCCTGCGCGGCAAAGAGCCTGATGGCCCGGAGGAGCAGGCCGAACAGGCGCAGTTCGACAGCGATCAGGGCTACAAGGCTGCCCTTCTGTCGACGCTGAAGCGCACCCGCGAGCTAGTCGCGCAAGGCCGGCTCTGACCATCACCCATGAAAATAAATCAGGGGCTGCCTCTTGAGAGGCGCCCCGTCTTGGCTCGCCTCGCACAACGGCGTGCGCGGGTTTTTCTTGAGGCTGTGACTTCTTCGACACGCGAGGCCAAATGGTTTGAGGATCTGTGATGGAGGCAGCGTCTGTGAACAGCTAAACGGCTATCACGGCCTTGATAAGTCCCGACTTTTGGTTGACCCAATGCGGGATATCGCGGACGCTATCGCGCAGGGTCGTGCGGTCCGTTATAAGCTTGGCCACAGGAACGGTGTCATCGTGCATTGCCGCCATGACGTGGTCAAAGTCGACACGAAGCGCGTTGCGGCTGCCGATCAACATCATCTCGCGTTTGTGGAACTCGGGGTCGGAAAAGCTGATCTCGTCCTTGATGACGCTGACCATGACCAAGGCGCCGCCATGCGCCACATAAGCAAAAGCAGCCTCTATCGACGCCCTGTTGCCGGTCGCATCAAAAACGAGGTCAAAACACTCGCCATCGGTTCGCTCCCGCACCAGGTCGGCGGGTGACAACGAAAGTCCATCGATAACAGGGAAACCGAGTTGACCTTCGGCGAAATCGAGCCTTTCCCGGCGGACGTCCATGATCGTCACTATCTGGCCGGCAATACGTGCAAATAGCGCCGTGCCGAGTCCGATAGGGCCTGCGCCGATGACCAGAGCACGTTTCCCGGCAGCAAGTTGGGAGCGCCGCACCGCGTGGGCACCGATGGCCAGGAATTCGATCGCTGCCGCATGGTCGAGCGACAATCCTCCGATCGGATAGAGATTGTCGGCAGGCACGAGCAACTCTTCACACATACCGCCGTCGCGATGAACGCCCAACACCTCAATCGATACGCAGCAATTCGGCTTGTTATCACGGCAGGCTATGCATCTGCCGCAAGCAAAATAGGGATTTACGACGACGCGTTCGCCGATGCGGATAGGGGCGCCTTCCCCGATCGCAGTCACCGTGCCTGCAAGTTCATGCCCCATGACACGGGGATAGGCCAGATAGGGATGCTTGCCTTCGAAGATGTGATAATCGGTGCCACATATTCCGACATGGCTGATGCTGACCAGCGCCCATCCTGCCTCCGGCGGACTGGGTGGGGAGCGATCTTCCAAGATCAGTTCGCCGGGTCGTCGGCAAACGAGCGCTTTCATGCGGATCACCTTCCTTGGAGTGTTCCAAAAAGAACCCGGCGGTTGAGAAGACCGCCGGGCCAAGGTGTGGGAGCCTATTCGAAGTCCTTGACGTTCTGCGGCGTTACGAGGCCAGCGCCAGTGTCCACATCGGCGTCGACCGCCTCTCCACGGATCGCCTTGACCACAGTATCGATGCCAAGCTCGCCCATCTTTGCCGGAAATTGTGCAACGCTGGCGTCTTCCGCACCCGACTTGATCGCTTCGATCTCGCCGCAGCAGGCGTCGAAGCCGACCAGTATGATCTTATGATTGGCCATGCCCGCATTGCTGATCGACTTGACGGCGCCTGGGATTGGCGGGCCACAGGCCGAGTAGATCGCCTTGAGATCGGGATTGGCGGTGAGGATGTCTTCGGTCACCGACGTGCCAAGTTCGAGCGTGCAGTTGGTTGCACCCTTGCCGACAACGTCGACCTTGACGTCGCCCAACCCCTGCATCATGCCGGTGACGCGGTCGTCCAGTGCCGGCACCCCGGGAACGCCCTGCAGGATACCGATCTTGTCGCCACTCTTCAGCACGGTCTTGAGGTACTCCCCGGCGATCTTGCCGCCGTTGAGGTTGTTGGTCGAGACCAGTGCTGTTTGACCTTTCCAGTTGGGAATGCTGTTGTCGACGAGAACCACCTTGATGCCGGCAGCGACCGCCTTGTCGAGCGCCGGCGCAACCGTCGGATCGACCGGAGTGACAGCCAGGCCCTTGACGCCTTGCGTGATCATGGACTCGATCAGCGCAATCTGGCCCTCGATGTCGGTCGCGGCCTGACCCTGGCCGGTGACCAGTTCGATCTCCGGATGAGCGGCCGCGTATTTCTTGGCGGCATCCTCCATCGTCGAGTAGAAAGGCACGGGAAATTTCGTAATCAGGCCGACCTTGATCTTGTCGGCCGCCGAAGCCGGCACCGCAACCGCAACGGCGATCGCCAGCCCAGCGAACAGTTTTGAGTTGATTGGCATTCCATTCCTCCCTTGAATTGAGACGCCTCCCGGCGGGAAACGCTTCAGGCATTTGCGGACCGCAACGGTCCCCAAAATCTCGAGCGGATCAGGCCCCAACGATCATGGATACCAGTTCCTGTTTGTTGTCCTTGGTCGGTACCAGTTCGCCGACCTTGCGGCCCTGGCGAAGCACCACGGCGCGATCGGCGAGCTCGACGACATGCTCCATGTTGTGAGTGATCAGGATCACGGCATTGCCCTGGTCGCGGAGCGCTGCAACCAGATTGAGCACTTGCCGCGATTCACGCAGGCCAAGTGCTGCGGTCGGTTCATCGAGTATTACGATTTTTCGGGCGAACACGGTCGAGCGCGCGACGGCGATTGCCTGCCTTTGTCCGCCCGACATCATAGCGACGACGGCGTCCAGCCGCGGCAGCGTCACCTTTAGGTTTGTCAGCAGAACGCGGGTCTCGGCGTCCATCCTGCGCTGCTGAAGAAATCGCAGGCCGCGCGGAAGCCATTGCGGGCCTGCCAGTTCGCGGCCGGCGAAGAAGTTCTGTCCGGGTGTCAGATTGTCGAAGAGAGCCAGATCCTGGTAAACGGTCTCGATGCCGGCGAAGCGTGCATCCGCAGGGGAGCGTACCTGCGTCGGCGCACCGTCCAGGAGAATCGCGCCGGCATCGAGTTGGTGTACGCCGCTGATGCATTTGGTCAGCGTCGATTTGCCCGCGCCATTGTCGCCGAGCAGGCCAACGATCTCGCCGCGCCGCACCTCGATGCTGACATCGTCCAGCGCCAGAACTGATCCGAAACGTTTGGTGGCCCCGCGAACCGCCAGCACGGGATGGTCGGCGGTGACAACGCGATCTGCGTTGGCTGCAACGGCGCTCACGACTGCCCCCCGGCCTGCATGACACGCACACGCCCTTCGAGGTAGTTGCGCAGCACGTCGGACTCGACCGCTATGACGATGACCACGCCGATGACGATGAGCTGGAAGAAGACGTTGACGTTGAGCAGGTTGAGCGCGTTGCGGATAACGCCGATCATGATGGCGCCGATTAGGGCATGGCCGAGATGGCCACGGCCCCCGAGAAAGCTGGCGCCGCCGATGATCACCGCCGCAATCGTATCCAATTCAAGCAGATTGCCGAACAAAGGGGAACCGGCGTCGGTGCGGCCGGCAAGGATGACCGCGCCGATGCCGGCGCATAGCCCTGAGATCACATAGACCGAAACCAGGACCCAGGACACCGGAATGCCCATGCGCACGGCGGCGTCCGGCCGGCCGCCTACGGCATAAATCCAGCGCCCCCAGACCATCGTCTTGGCCATGACGAAAAGAACCGCGGCAACGCCTGCAACGACAAAGACCGACCCAGGCAGACCCCAGACCGCCTCGCGTCCAAGCGCATCTATCGAATCCGGCATCCCAGGGATGGCGCGGCCATCGGCCAGTTGGAGCGCCAACCCCTTGGCGATGCTTAACGTGGCTAGCGTGATGATGAATGGATGCGGTAGCCGGCCGAAGACGAAGAAGAGCCCGTTGATGGCGCCGATCGCAGCACCCGAGGCGATCATCACCGCGATCACCACGAAAGCAGGGGCGCCGGCATGGAAGCTCAACGCACCCACGACGGAGGCTAGTGCCAGGTTCGAGCCAACGGAAAGATCAATGCCGCGGGTCAGGATGACCAGATGCTGTCCCATCGCAACCACCGAGATGACGGCGGTCTGGGCGAGGATGTTGCTGAGATTGCGCCCTGTCAGGAAATACGGGGACAGGAAGCTGAGGACGATTATCAGCAACACCAAGATGACGACCGGACCAGCGCTCAGCAGCATCAGGCCAAGCGCAAGGCCGGGAACGGCTTCTTGCTTCTTGGGCGCTGTCAATACGGCCTCGCCGACAGTGGTGTTTCCTGTTTCAGGCAAAAGATCCCCTCCCCGCCGAGGCATGGTGCAGCCGCGTCGTCACAGATCGTATTTGGTTCCTCTCCTTATCGATAAAAAACAACCGGCCTGGTTGGTCAAGTTGTTTTTTATGGATAAAGTTCATGCTAGAAAGAACAAGGTATTGTTTGGGGGAGGTCCGATGCGAACCGATACCGTCTACAAGAAGGCGTTCAACCGTGCCGCCGGTATGCTGCGCGATGGACAACTGATCGGTGAACTTCCTTCAGAAAACGAGCTCAGACGGCGAATGTGCGTCAGCCGCACGACCGTCAGAAAGGTTCTACGAGAACTTGTTCACCGCGATCTCATTACTGAGCGTGATGGCCTCAGGGCGACGGGCCGTGCGGTCAACGACAACGACTACTATCCGGACGCTGAAACAACGCCACGCGCCAAGCATGTCGAACAACAATTCATGGAATGGATGCTGCGCGGCGACACGCGACCCGGAACCAGCATCAACGAGCTCGAACTGGCGCGGCAGTTCGGTGTTGCGACCAACGGAATTCGCGAGTTCCTAATCCGCTTCAGCCGATTTGGATTGCTCGAAAAAAGGCCGAACACCGGCTGGCTATTCAAGGGCTTCACCGAAGACTTCGCCCTCGAGCTGTTCGAGATCCGGGTGATGTTCGAATTACGGTCGGCGCATTTGTTTTCGAGGCAGCCTGACAACTCTCTTCTGTGGGGAAAACTCGCCGCGCTCAAGAGCGCGCATACCGAACTGCTGAAGCGGATTGAAAGCCGCTTTCACGACTTCTCCGGTCTAGACAATCGATTTCATCGGCTCATAAACGAAGCTTCGCCCAATCGCTTCATCGACGACTTCTATGACATCATTACCTTCATCTTCCACTACCACTATCAGTGGAACAAGCGGGACGAAAAGCAGCGCAACCAAGCGGCGATCCTTGAGCACCTCGCCTATATCGAGGCACTTGAAAGCCGCGACTCCGAGCGAATTGAGCGAGCCTGCGAAGCGCATCTGGCTTCGGCAAGAGCAACGCTGATGCGTTCGCTGATTGGACTCAATGAATGATGGAACCCGACCCCACTGAATGGCAACGGGGTATCTCTGGAATATCGGATTCCTCCCCGCGCGCTGGCGCGGGCGAGCTTTTGCAGAACGAGAAGTTCTACCCGCCGCTTTGTGGAAAGAATACGAAAAGATCGTCAGTATCTGCAGCAGCTACCAGCAGGTGCCCGCGCAACGGTACCCTTGCCTAGCAGCCGCGGAAGTTCAGCTCGGCCGACCGCGATCGCAAGTCTTCCAAGATTGGCCGCTCGTTCCTGACTTCGAAAGGAGAACGTCTCGGCCTACCAGAAGTTCTGCAAGTGGCTACGTCAGCACGACTGATCAGGATCTTGAAACCCAGCTCGCAAAGCTGAAATCCGAGGGGTGTGATGTCATTCGTTCGGAGAAGGTATCGGGCGCCAGCCGCGGACGCACCGAACTGGCAACGGTTTTGGAGTTCCTTCGGCTCGGCGATGAATTAGGTGGTGACCCGCCTTGACCGGCTCGGCCGCGATACCCGTGACGTGCTCAACCTCATCTACGAATGCGAGCAGAAGGGAGCTTTCGTGACCGTGCTCGACCCGCATATTTCGACCCGGGGCGAGATGGGCCACATCGTGCTGACGTAATGGGAATGGTAGCTCAGATGGAGCGGCGGTTCATTAGGGAACGCCAACCAGACGGTATTGAACAAGCAAAACGTGCATGGCATCTATAAGGGCGGGAAGCCGCGCCTGGATCGAGACCGTGTTATGGCGCTGCACGCTGATGGACTCGGCCCGGCTGGAATTGCGAAGGCGATCGGCTGCTCTAGGGTGCAAGTTTACCGCATCATTCAAGCGTGGGCATGATCGTGCTCGCGAGCCGCGCTCCCACTGGTCTTTCTGGGCAAAGCCAGTAAAGAGTTCCAGTTATATCCATCAGGAGCTATTTGATGTCAGACGAGATTAACGACAGCCCAAACCATTTGATCGAGCTTACCGCTGACATTGTATCTGCATATGTGAGTAAGAATGCAGTCACGGTCGCATCGTTACCGAGTCTGATCGAGAGCGTGAATTCATCACTATCGAAGATTAGACACCCGGCCGAACCGGAAAAGCCGGCCCAAGAACCCGCGGTCAACCCGAAGCGATCGGTATTCCCCGACTACATCGTCTGCCTTGAGGACGGGAAGAAGTTCAAGTCGCTGAAGCGTCATCTCAATGTGCATTATGGGCTGACGCCTGATGAGTACCGCGAGAAATGGGGCTTGGCGCGAGATTACCCGATGGTAGCTCCCAGCTACGCGGCGCAGCGGTCGGAGTTGGCGAAGTCAATTGGGCTAGGCCGGAAAGCGGCAGCAAGGCCAGTGAAGAAGGCTGCTCGGAAGCCGCGTTAGCTCAATTCCTGGATACAAACCGGCCTGTGTCGACGCCCAGCACGGGCTCCTAAGCTTGAGCGCCGCGTGAGGCTATGCCGGCGCATCACCCCGGACGGGTTTGTTCACGGCTCGACGGATAAAGAACGAGCGCTAGGAGGCTCTTTTCGCGAACGCCCACACCATTAGCGGGTATTCCTCGTCATTGCTCAGGTCCCGCCACATGCCATAGGCGCGGATTGGGCCGCCGATATGGGCACGGGCGCAGGCCTTGTTGCCCCAGCCGAAGGCCTGCACGTCGTGTTCGTGAAAACCGCCTTCGACCATCAATTGCCTCAAGCCAGCGGGCGTCCAGCGGTTGTAGTCGTGCGGGCGGGCATGCACACGGAACAGGAAAGGCGTCGCCACCATCGCCCAGCCCCCGGGCTTGGTCATGGCGTGGATGTTAGCGGCGGCCGCCTGCGGGCGCTGTACATGCTCCAGCACCTGGTCGGCGATGACGATGGAATACTGCTCATCGGTGCGATCCCGGCAGATGTCGAACTCCGGAAAATCGACCGAGCGGTAGTCCGGGCACAGCGCCCGCCAGTAGCGGTTCCAGCCCGGCGAAATCTCGATCACGTCGCGCGACTTGCGGTTCGCCGCTTCGAGGAAAACCGTGAAGGCTTCAATCTGGCGGATGCGCAGCCAGTTGCGGTTGTCATAGCGAAGCAGCCGCTTCACCGCGTGTTTGCCGCGATTTTTCAGGGCACCGGCAAGGCTTGTCATTCTCGACCTCCTCCTGCCCGCCGCTAAATCTCCTTATCCCGCAAACCGTACAAAAGAATGACAGCGCGAAGGAGCCGGCGCTGACTGCGCCGGCCTCCCGCCGATCAGACTTCGATCAATAATTGCCGTTGTAGTAGCGGTCGTCACAGGGCGCGGTGTAGATGCGACCGTAGCGGTCCTGGTAGCGGCAGAGCTGGCCGCCGCGCGGCTCCTGTGGTGTCGTGGCACTGCCAACGACGGCGCCGAGCAGCGCGCCGCTTGCAGCACCGATGACAGTGCTCTTGGTGTTGCCACCGATCGCCTGGCCGACCAGCGCGCCGCCCGCGCCGCCCAGCAATGCGCCCGTGGTGGCCCGCTGCTGGCCCTCGGTCTGCGTCTCGCAGCCGGCAAGTGCCGCGGTCATCAGCACCGCCAGAATGGCCTTCTTGATGATCATCACTAGAACTCCTCTGAAGCCCCAGGGATTGGAAAACGGGGGCGGAAGCGCCAAGTGCGATCGCATTGCGGCGGAACGGCGGCGCGCCGGCTCACGAAGTGAATCACGGTTTTCCGGCAGTTGAACGCTATGGTTGCCAAACGGGAAAGGCGGCTCTCCCGGCAGTAGCCTTTCAGCGGGTCTTCAACGGAACCATGATGGTTGTAAGTTGCCGATGGTCGGCGTCTGCCATGATCTTCGCGAGGGAAGTGGGATCAGGAACAGCCTCGCCGTCGTCGATCAGACCTTCAACGTGGAAGGCCAAAGCTTGTTCGGCTAACTCGCGCGCCTCTTCGAGACTTGCACCAGCCGTGACGACGCCCGGAAAGTCGGGAAACGACACTCCGTGGTCGCTGGTCAGCTCTTTGTGGATCAGCCCGACGTATTGATGCATTCCAGTCTCCTTGCCTTAGGGCCGTCGACCGCTAATTTAACGTGCCGGCACGACGGTGCAAGGCGATGGACAAGTTTGCAGAGGCCGGCAACCTGCCCCAAGGGCGGCGAATGGTTCGCGCCGCGCAATACCTGCGAATGTCCACCGACCACCAGACTTATTCCCTCGATAACCAGAGGGATGCAATCCGCAGTTATGCCGAGGTCATGGGGTACGATATCGTTGCCACATATGAAGATCCCGGCCGAAGTGGATTGCATATGGAAAGCCGGCCCGGCCTCAAGAAGCTGCTATTTGACGTTGAACACGGGCTCGCCGATTTCGAGACGGTCGTAGTCTATGACGTGAGCCGCTGGGGTCGGTTCCAAAACATCGATGAAAGCGCCTCTTACGAATATCGATGCCAGATGGCCGGCGTTCGGATTGAGTTTTGCGCCGAGCAATTTGGGAATGACGGCACCGTCGGGTCGGACGTGCTCAAGGCCATTAAGCGCAGCATGGCAGCAGAGTACAGCCGGATGTTGTCACATAGGGTCTTTATGGGCCAGATGAGGGTGGCCGGGATGGGGTTCCACGTTGGTGGCCTGCAGGGGCTCGGACTAAGGCGCCTGATGATTGACCAGTTTGGACGGCCGAAGGTCATCCTAGCTCGCAATGAAAGCAAAAGCCTTCAAACAGACCGAGTCATTATTGTGCCGGGGCCGCCGGAGGAAATAGCTATTGTTCGATTGATCTTTCGCCTTTTTGTCGGGTCACACAAAACTGAACTTGAAATTGCAAGATACTTAAATGACCGAGGGAAGGTGAACGACTTCGGCCGGCGATGGAAGCGCGAAAGCGTGCGACGTGTCCTCACCAACGAGAAATATATTGGCAATAACGTTTGGAATCGCCGCTGCACCAAACTCAAAAGCAAGATGGTGTACAATCCCCCGGACCAATGGGTGAGGGCCGAGGACGCTTTTGCGCCGATCGTTAACCGCAGATTGTTCGACAAGGCGCAGAAAATACTGAAATCGCTGTACCTTCATATGAGCGATGTTGAGATGCTGGCAGCCCTAAGAGATCTCTACAAACGCCATGGAAAACTATCTGATGCGATCATTAACGCAGCGCCCGAATGCCCTTCAAGCTGGCGTTATAGATCGCGTTTCGGAGGTCTGCTTAATGCATACAGGCTGATCGGTTGCCTGCCGCCAAGGAAGTGTCACTTCGTCGACCTCAACAAGCGCCTCGAAGGTACCCGCAATCGGGTAATGGAAGACCTGTTGGCTGCGATCAAAGACGTGGGCGGGCACGTCTCCTGTGACCCTGGAACGGAGCTCATCCGGATTAATGACGAGTTCACCGTAGTGATCGCGATCGCGCGTTGCCGCGTTTCGCACTCCGCCTATCCCCGCTGGTCTTCAAGGGCCGCGCGCGAGACCACGGCGGATATCTTCGTTCTCATCCGAATGCAGCCGGGCGATCTGGCCATTCGTGACTACCTGATCGCCCCAACGCATGAAATTGCCGAGATCAGAGGAAATTTCCATGTTAACAATGGGATGAAGCTGGATGCGTTTCTTTTCCGATCGCTAGGTCCGCTTGTTGCGCTGGCTGAGCGAGCATTCGTAGGGAGTGCTACATGACGGTGCGCCGCATAGCGTTAAGCTTGGAAGCCGCCGACCACATTTTGCAAAATAGCCGCACAAGACACGCCGCGCTGTTGGAGAAGATGTACGAGCCCAGCCGCTTGTTCACCGGCCCCTGGCTGTGCAGGACCTATAAAGCTGAATGCGAAAGAACGCTCAAGATGACAGCTGAGGCGAAGACCCCTCAGCATCGGCTGGAAACGATAGCTGGAGCGTTGCGAGATCCGTTGAAGCAGGAACAGTTCCGTCGCCTTCTATCGGCCGAAGGCCTCGCATTCGTGCCAAAGGCGCTGGCGGAGCGGGTCAGCGCCCAGCAACCCGCGCAAAGCCCGTGTCCATCTCTTGAACCAAAGCCATTGATCAACGGAATTTCTCCCGAAGTCCTCGATCTCCTGCAGGATTGGTATGTGCCGCCCCAGGTCTTCGCATCGTTGCGCAAGATGGTGCCGGAGAGGCAGCTCAAAGCGGCAAAGCTGATGATCGCTCTAAGGCGGGCTAACTTCCACTATGCGCAGCTTCTCAGCACACTTACTCCGGTGTCGCAGTTGGCGGATCCGTCCAGGCCGAGAAAGAAGTTTGCCGGCGTCACTGCCGATCAGCTGGCTGCCATGGAAGCTGAGTTTGGCCCGCTGAATGAAGAATTCCTGTACTGCGCCAGCTTTCGCGGCGTCTGGGGGCTAGAGCTAATGGCAGCAAGGTCCTATCTCGACCGGCTGATGGAGAACGCGCGGGCGGTTAGATACCTTGCGCAGAACTTCCCGGAGCAGCTCGCAACGTTTCAAGCGATCCTAGATATTCCAATGAATGGGGAGGCTCTGACACGCTATGCGAAAAAACGCGGATCGAAGCGCAAGCACCTTGTCTTTTGAGTAGTCGCCTTGGGGCAAGTTGGCCATCGGCCGCTACTCATCCCGCCAGATTACCCGCTTCTCCCACCGGATCTGAACTAGGCGCCGATATCGGATCGTGTGCGCCTGTTCCCCGGTTGGATGGAATAGCTCTGGCCTGCTGCCGGTTTCGTGGACACCGAGATAAGGTGTTTGACGGAACTGGAGAGTGGGAATGCAGAGACGGAAGTTCAGCCGCGAGTTCAAGCTTGAGGCGGTGAGATTGATCAAGGATCGGGGCGTTGCGGTGGCCCAGGCCGCCCGCGACCTCGATGTCCACGAGAATGTGCTGCGCAAATGGGTGCGCGAGCTATCGACCGATCCGCAGCATGCGTTTCCCGGTCATGGACAAATGAAGCCGGAGCAGCAGGAGATTGACCGGCTGCGCAGGGAAGTGGCGAAGCTGAAGGCGGAGCGCGACATCCTAAAAAAGGCCGCAGCCTACTTCGCGAGGGAAGTGACATGAGGTCGCTTTCATCGCGAGGCACCGGAACATCTGGCCGGTGGCATGGCTGTGCAGTGCGCTGGATGTGTCCCGCTCCGGCTTCCACGCCTGGCTCAACCGCAGCCCCAGCGCTCGCTCCCGCAATGACGAGATCCTCGTTTCCAGGATTGACCGCAGCTTCAAGAGCAGCGACCGCACCTATGGGTCTCGCCGCGTGTGGCACGACGTGCTGGCCGAGGGGCTTTCCTGCGGCCTGCATCGTATCGAGCGGCTGATGCGGGAAAACGGGCTGCGTGCCCGGCCGCGGCGTCGTGGGCTGCCTAAGGACACGGGCGAGCGAGCGACAGTGTCGGACAACCTCCTCGACCGCGCCTTCGAGGCATCGGCACCGAACCAGAAATGGATCGCCGACTTCACCTACATCTGGACCGCAGAAGGTTGGCTCTACGTTGCCGCCGTGGTCGACCTGTTCTCCAGGCGTGTCGTCGGCTGGGCGATGAAGGCCGAGATGACAGCCCAGCTCGTCACCGATGCCCTCATCATGGCTATCTGGCGCCGGGGCAAGCCCGACAGCCTGCTGCACCATTCCGACCAGGGAAGCCAATACACGAGCGAGCAGTTCCAGCGCCTGATGACCGACCACGGCATCACTTGTTCAATGAGCCGGTCGGGCAACGTCTGCGACAATGCTGCGATGGAGAGCTTCTTCTCGTCGTTGAAAACCGAACGCACAGCCCGCAAGGTCTACAGGACGAGAGATGCAGCCAGGGCAGATGTGTTCGACTACATCGAGCGCTTCTACAATCCTCGGCGGCGGCACTCGACACTGGGCTATCTGAGCCCCGTGGAGTTCGAGGAACAAGCTATGTTAGCTAACCTCGTGTCCGAAAAACCGGCAGCAGGCCAGGACACACTTGCCGCTGAAGCTTGTCTTTTTCCGACAATGCTCTTGCGTGATCTGCTCAAAGACATGCGATTTTTCGAGGTGCTTGAGACAGCCAACCGTCCGACATGCATAAGCTATTTGCCGGTTTAGGCATGTCGAGCGAACACCTGTCGATTAGGTCTCTACTCTGGGATGACCCGTGTCTCGCTACATCCCCGCGCTGTCTCGATGTCCACTGCTCGCTCCGATTGGGTGCAGACGGGCTGATAGATGATTTGCTTGATGACGATCTTGTCTGTTAGACATCTCTAATTTGGTGGTCGAAAAGAGAATGGGATGTTTAAAATCCAAAAGAACGTACCGATCCCGGAAACATCAAGGGCCAAGTACCCATTCGACGACCTTGAAGTGAACGACATGTTCTTTGTCCCTGATGTGGAACAGGAGAGCACCCAGGAGAGCCTCAATGCTTTGCGCAAGAAGGTATCCGGGGCAGCCAGCATGGCAGGCAAACGCCTTCAAAAAGGCATTCACTACTGCTCTTTGGGAGGATGAAGGCAAGCGTGGAGTAGGAGTGTGGAGAACCGATTGAGCGGGTTATACGCCTCCCCCGATTACGGTGAATGGGAGCGCCTTAGCCAAGGGCTTAAGGACAGGGGCGATGCTTTACGGTTCAATTGAATTCACCTACGCGGAGCCATTAGCCAATGCGCTGGTCACCGATGGCGCGTTTCGCCCGTGGGTACTAAAGCAAACTAAATTCGCTTCCTTGGCAGACAACTCGCGACTGATGCACAAAGAGATGCAGGCGCAGCGAAGTGCCGGGTCCGCTACTTGGTGGCGTTCGCATTTCACAGAGAAGTGTCGATGTCAGGGATGCAGCGGGCAAGAGACTGACATCCTCGCAATCTTTGAAGCGCCCGGCTCTCGCTTTGGCCTACATTTCGAGGTCAAGCACCCCGCCGACAAGTTTCCAAGCAAGCGGGATCAGGCCGCCAACTACGCACCTAGGGCTAAGTGTTGGTCAACAACCGCGCCGAAGGCTGTTGTGCCCCACAGCGACGCCGCGACCGTCCTGCTTTGCACTGCCTCGAAGCTAAGGGAGTACGCACCGCACCTGACGAAGTTTGGAACCGTAATTACCTTCGAGGAAATCGCAAAGTCATTCCCGCAGGCCACTGTGCCGTTTCCGTCGTAGACGCAAATTCACGCCGCAGCGAACAGCTCAAAGCGAATTGGAGGAAGCGTTGAAAGCGGAAAGAAAGAACGGTCTCCCGCTACCATTCCAATAGCCAACTTTCGGCCGATCGTGTCCCGCGGCGCGGTGTAGCTGGCGGCATTGGTCGCCGTGCTGTCCGGTATGGGCCGGGCTGATCAGCGCGCCACGGCTGGCAGGCTGACCAGGGGATCATCGCGCATCTGGCTAATCGTTTCCAGGGTCATGTATCTGGCCCGCTGCACTGCCCATTCATCGTTCTGTTCGAGCAGGATTGCGCCGACGAGGCGCACGACCGCATCGTCGTTCGGGAAGATTCCGACGACCTCGGTGCGCCGCTTGATCTCGCCGTTGAGACGCTCGATCGGATTCGTCGAGTGGAGCTTGGCGCGATGTTCCTTCGGGAAGGTCATGTAGGCCAGCACGTCGGGCTCAGCGTCGTCCATGATTGTTGCCAGCTTCGGCACCTTCGGCCGGATCTGGTCGGCGACGGCGCGCCATTGTAGGGACGCGGCCTCGGGCGTCTCCTGGGCGAAAGCGGTGGCGATGAAGGCTGAGACGACCCTGCGCGGCCGCTCTTGCCAGCATGGGCCAGCACGTTCCTCATGAAGTGGACTCGGCACCTCTGCCATGTCGCGCACAGCACTTTGGTGACGGCCGCCTTGATGCCTTCGTGGGCATCGGAGACGACGAGCTTGACGCCGCGCAGGCCGCGACGTGTCAGCTTGCGCAGGAGCTCCGTCCAGATCGGCTCGGCCTCCGACGTGCCAATCTCCATGCCCAGGACCTCGCGTCGGCCGTCCGCGTTGACGCCAACTGCGACGATGACGGCGACCGAGACAATCCGGCCACCGCGGCGGACCTTCAGGTAAGTGGCGTCGATCCACAGGTAGGGCCAATCGCCCTCGATCGGCCGCTCGAGGAAGGCCTTCACCTTGCCGTCGGGGCCTATCAGCAGATCCTCTGGTCCGCTGACAAAGCCTAGCGGCATTCCGTCCAGCGGCGTTATGACATGAACGGGCATTTGGCGATCGCTCGCCGTCCGCTGCCCCGGACCGCTTCGAAAACGCCTTGCGCCACTTTGGACCCAAATCCCTGGCCAGACAGGTGTTGAGGGACTTCGGTGTGAAGGAGGGCAACGCGCCCGTCTTCTATCTTGTAGTACGCGACGGCGATTTCGTCGCCGAGTGCCATTTCAAAACGGCTTTGAGCCGGGTTGTCGATAACCTGTCCGTCCATCCTCTCTGCTCCTTGTCGTGCACCCCGCGCGCGGCGGCATTTGCTACCAGAACCACTTGCGCGGGGACTGCTGCGATGACTCAATCTCGACTGTCGCCGTTCGGCCGGAGACCAGGTCCACCGAACGACTTGATCCATCGAGGGCGACGCGCACGGGGACGCGTTGCGCAAGACGGACCCACGAGAACGTCGGATTTACATCTGCGAGAAGGTTTGAACCGGAGGTCCTCTCACGATCCTCGATTCCTCCGGCGATGCTCTCGACGTGGCCCGACAGCACGGAGCTTTCGCCCGCCAGACGTATAGTGGCTTTGTCACCGACGTGAATGCGCGGCAGCTTGGTTTCCTCGAAATAGCCCTCGACACGTATCGTGTCCTCGTCGATCAGCGCCATTACGCCTCGGCCCACGGTTGCGTAAGCGCCGGGCCGCAGATCCACGTTCGTGACGCGCCCGTTAACCGAAGCGCGCACCTCCGATCGGGCAAGGTTGAGCTTTGCCACGTCTCGATCCGAAAGCGCCTGGTCGTAGGCCGCTTTTGCTTCCTCCGCGCTTGCTTTCGCCATTTCGAGCATTTGCTCCGAAACCACCGCCGTATCGCTGAGCTCACTGTAGCGCCGGTAGTCCGCGCCCGTCTGCTCGGCCACTGCCTCCTTGCCTGCCACGACAGCTTCGGCCTGGCGCAGCGCCAGGGTGAAACGTTCGGGATCGATGCGGAAGAGAACATCGCCGCGGCGAACGTTCTGGTTGTCTTTGATAAACACCCCGGTCACGAGCCCGGAGACATCGGGCGCTATCGCGACGACGTCCGCACGGACCCGCCCGTCGCGCGTCCAAGGCGCATTCAAATAGTAATCCCATAGGGACACGCCGACCACGATGGCGAGCGTCACCATCATGATGGTGACGGCGAATCGGAGAGAATGAGTCAGCAGCCGCTTCATAATGGAAACTGCTTTGCGAGAAGGACGATGGCGCCGACCAGGACGACATAGAGCGCAACGTCGAACAGCGGCCGGTGCCAAACGAATCGATAAAAGCCGCTCCACGCGATAATCCGGCGCAACGGAACGCTGACGGCAAGCGCTATCAGTGTCCAGGTGAATAACGCCGGCACGAAGACGCCATAGAGGTTCAACTGGTTGCTCATGCCGCTAGTTCCGTTTCGAGGGCTGGCCGGTAGGGCGCTGCATTTGGAAACAGGCCACGGCGCAGATCGGTGAGCCCGAGGAGCCCCGTCCGCCTCAGGGAGCCGGCTTCAAGGGCGACGACAGCATTCAAGGCAGCGTCGATAAGTGCGAGTACCTTGGCGGGCACATGGATTGTGTCGGTCTGAAAATGCGCAGCGACCGCCGACAAGACCCGGTCGAGCGCGGCGGCTTCCTTCGGTGGCAGGTTCGTCCGGACGCGGCGCAACTCGACGACAGCGATCCCGATCCGCACCTCGGTGAGCAGTTCCCGGGTCCATTCGGCGTCCTCGGACGGAAGTGATGCAAGCCGGGGTGCAATCAGACCAATGCGATCAAGCATGAGGGCAGCAAGTTCGAGACCGTCCGCAGTGCCCTGCTTTAGGGCCGCTTGCGTCAAGTCTCGGCGGTTGATGCGGCGCAAGCGCCGCGCGCTCCACGCGCCTCCGACGGATCGGACGAGGCGGGTCACCATTGCCGCGGTCCACAATCCCACAATGCCGGCGATGGCACCATTTGTGAAAGTCGCGAAATCTCCGCTATAGCGGTCTTGAAGCGCGAGCAGCGTAAAGCCAATGGCGCCTGTGCCCAAGCTGAACAGTGCGGTGCGTGGTTGTGTCATCAACAGGCCGCAGGCGATCATGCCGGGGGCAAGTGCGAGGGCCACCATCTCGGCATTCGTCGCAAGAGGGAGAACGACGAACAGATATAACGCGGCACCGACCGTGCCAACGATCGCCGCCTTCATCAGGCCGATGATTTGCGGAGCCGGATCATCCTGGACTGCAAAAAAAGAGCAGGCCACGGCCGCCTCTGTAGGTGCGAATGCCCCATCGGGCCATGCGGTGGCGATCCAGATCGAGGCTGAGAGGGCGATGGCGAGGAAGGCCGCGACAGCGGACAGTAGCGCCAGCCCGCGATCGCGGTGGCGGACCGTCCGTGCATCCGCCGTGTAGCGGAACGCCAGCGTCTCCCGCACCGGCGTTCCGTCGACAATGTGCCGCTGGAGCGCGCGGGCGTCCTGACGCAGGTCGATGAAATCTTCCAGGCGGGCGACCAGGCTTGCCATCACAAGATCTGACCACCGCGGCTTGCGTCCAAGCACCGGGTCAAGATCGGCGATGGCGAGACGCAAGTTATGGGCGGTGATCGGCTCGGTCGTGCCCGACGCAATCCATGCGGCCATATCGGCGAGCCGGCGCCTGACGTCTATCGAGAGCGCCTGCGCCGATTCAAGAGCAGCGATCCGGTCGGCTATTGCTGCGACGATGGGCAGGAACATCAGCATGTGCTGACGAAGCGTGGCCATCGCCTCGGCCGAGCGCTCGGCTCCCGACATATCGTATCGCAACGGCGTCACCAGCGCATCGAACGCGATGGCATCGCAAGCCAGACGGAGGCGCTGTGCCTGCCCGTTATCGGTGCGATTCCTGTTGAAGACCGCCGCACTCCATTGGCGGGCGTCCCGGAACCACTGGTCGAGGCGACTCCTGATCAATGGAGCAACCGACTGCGGCAGCACGACCGACGAGACAAGGCTCGCGCAGAGAATGCCGAGAGTGATTTCCTCCGCCCGCGCCACGGCAGTGTCGAAGATCGAGCCGGGATCGGCAACCGACGGAAAGCCGACAAACGCCGCCGTGTAGCCGCCGAGCATCAAGACGTAGCTCTTCGGCGTGCGATCGAGGAGGGAAAAATACAGGCAGAAGGCGACCCAAAGCGCTATCGCGGCGCTGAGGAGTTCCGGCGCATCGATGAGGTTGGGAACCATGATGACGGTGGCCACCGCGCCCAACACGGTGCCGTAAACACGGTAGGCGGCCTTCGAGCGGGTTGCGCCCGCAAGAGATTGGGTCGTGATGAAGACAGTAGCGACGGCCCAATAAGGGCGCGGCAGATCGATCCATAACGCCAGGAACAGCGCCGATAGAGCCGCCACGGCGATATTGATCGCGAAAATCCAGTCGCGAAAGCCGAAGAAGGGGAAGATCATTACGCCAGCATCCAACGCAAACAGGCGCTTGCGCACACGACCTAACCACGCGCGTAGTGTCAGACCGATTGGCGGATATGTTGTCTTACTGCTCGTCATGGGTCAGCAGCCGATCGAACCGCCTCACTGCGCAAGGACGATCCCTTCGATGTACCCTTAGGGTTTGAGCGTGGAACCCCTGATAGCAAGGCGAAGAGCAGGCTACCGCCGGTCAAAGCAACCCCGAAAGCGACCGCGAGCGGCCATCCGCCCGTGACGATACCCCAACCACCGAGGGCGGAGCCGCAGGCGCCGGCAAGAAAGATAAATGCCATGTAGAGGGCATTCACTCTCGTCCGAATGTCGTCCCCGAGTGAAAAGATGGCGCGCTGCGTGAGGATCATATTTGCGGTCACGGCTGCGTCCAGAACGATGCCCGCGCAAGCCAACAATCCCACAGCCCAAATGCGCTGACCAAAAAACGATATGACGAAGGAATGACGGCTGTGGTGAGCGCAACGAGCTGCGCAGCCCGGGCAATGCGCAGCTGACGATGTCCCGCGTCTGCAATGCGCCCGACGAAGGGAGCTACACACGCGCCCGAAACGCCAGCCAACGCGAACAAGCCGATAGCCTGCTGGCGGGCGAACAGCGGCGGCCAATCGTGCATGGCGATCTTCATCATGGGCCAGCCGAGGCCCCAACCAACGGCGGTCGCGACCACAAGCAGCAGGCCCCAAGCGGGCGACCTGGAGACTCCGGGCCGACCATTCGCAAAAGGGGTATCGGGCGTCATTTCGGTCTCTGCTGCAGCGGAGCCAGTCTCTTTACAAGCCGCATTACGCCCGGCGCGCCGAGACTCGCAGAAATCTTGAAGCCAGCTTTTGCTGCCACCGCCAGCATTTTCTTATTACTAGCAAATGTCTGAGCCGTTATCTGACGAACGCCGGCCTCTGACGCGAAGCGTTCAAGTCTGCCCAAGAGCAGTTTTGCGAGGCCGTTACCCTGCCAGGAGTCGCCCACCGATACCGCAAATTCTGCTGACGAGGCGTCGGCCGCCCGCGCATAGCGCGCCTCTCCAATCACGACTTCGCGGCCATCGACGAAGACTTCGGCAACGAGCGCGACATGATTGGCATAGTCCACCTGCGTGAATTGCCGCAACAGTTCGGAAGACAGTTCACTGACAGGATGCATGAACCGACTGCACCGCGCGTCAGCGGAGAGACTATGGAAGAACGCGTTCAGGAGTTCCCGATCCTGCGGCAAGACAGGCCGGATAACGACACGTTCGCCAGCAGTCAGACGTACCACGTCGATCAATTCGGCAGGATAACGCTGGATTTGGTAAGCCATACAATCGCTCGGTAGCCGACAACTGCCAACCACGCTTTCGGCCACAGGACCAATTGCGTGTTGCGAAAGTAAGCGATTGCGACGCCATCGGCCTCGCGGCGCACTTCGGCGTCCCACACTTGCGTGGTACGTCCTTTATGTATCGGACGCGCCGTACAGACCACGATGCCCTCGCGTGCCGTTCCGATTAGGTTGCTCTTGAGCTCCATGGTGGTGAAACCACTGGCGCCGGCCGGAAGGCCGCGCAAAGTCCCGTAACCACAGCAGGTGTCAGCGAGTGACGTCACGGTGCCGGCGTGCAGATAACCATGCCAAGCGTCGAGGGCGCGGCTTACCTCAAGCGTCGCGACAACTTCATCAGCCTCTACTTTACGAAAGCGCATCCCAAGGAGACCGGGGAGATAATCGGCGCCGGCTGCGTTCCAGGCGTCCAGTGTTTCGGGGATATTGATATCCATTGATCTGCTCTCCTGAAATGACGCGCGGCAAGCAGCGAGAGCCGTGCACCGAAAAATGTCCTCGATACCCATGTAGGCCGTTCGAGGACGTTATCGCTCCGAAATGCTGGCGCGTTGGGTGCGTAATCCGGACCGCTTCGCCGAGGTTTCTGGCGCTGAAGCAGTGGGGCGAAGAACATGTCACCGGCAGAGACGCGCCGGTCGAAATCATTGATCGTCAAGGAAAGCCTCTGCGTGTACGCCTGATCGACAGTGAGGGTGCAACCGAACCATTGACCGCCGCCACGCTGAGACTGAGGAAGCCGAAGCGATAGGCATTCCCACGCTGGCCGCAGCAACGCGGAAGACGCGTCGTAGCATCCTGTTCTCCCGCACGAAGCGACGGAGCGGAACGACGGTGGATGCGGGCGACAGGCGTCGTCGCCGCATCGTTTGCCGCGATCACACCTGTTCGTCGCGATAGCGGCTTCCGAGACGACCGAGCGGCTCGGTCTCGCGTGGCGACGCCACACCCGGGCGGCGTTCAACGAGCAAGGTCAGAATTCCATACCCCACAGACAACGCCGGTCAATCCATACTGCTCTCGCAACTTCACTCATGGTTATGGAGGAACGCACCGTGTCGGCTCATCTCCTCATTCTCTATCCTATCCCCAAAGACGCCGTGGCGTTTGACCGCGCCTATCATGACGAGCATCTTTCCTACGCCGGCCCGAGACTCATCGGCGCGACAGGTGTCGCCACCAAGCGCGTGGTCGGGCCGGCGTTTGCGCCACCGCCCTACCATTTGATGTCCGATGTAAGCTTTCCGACGATCGACGCACTGAAAAGCTGTGCAGCGTCCAAGGACGGCAAGGAAGCCTTGGAGCACGCCGCGTCGATCAGTTCCGGCGGCGCGCCGACGATCATCGTCGTCACCGACGAGACTTAATACTCGTTGCGACACAATCCAACAGGCGCGAGGAGCCAACGCCCGCTCAAACTCTGCTTTCGTTAGCCACATCGCGGGCGCGGGGGTCCGGATTCCGGACCTGTGCAACTCGGCCATACCTGGTAGTCTGCCGCGATGGCCGGTTATGGACAGTTTTGCTCGATCGCGCGCGCCCATGAAGTCTTGGGTGGACGCTGGACGCTGCTTGTGGTGCGGGAACTGCTCTGCGGGAGCCGACGCTTCAACGACATTCGCCGAGGCATTCCTCGCATCTCCAAAACCATGTTGTCGGAGAGGCTCCAGGAACTGATCGCTATCGGCGCAGTCGAGCGCCACGATGGAAACTCGGGGCCGGAATATGAGCTCACGGCGTCCGGGAAGGAGATCAGCTCCGTCGTCATGGCCTTGGGCACATGGGGTCAGCGCTTCCTGCCGCGTCAGTCCGAGAAGGAAAATCTCGACGCGGAGCCGCTGTTCGTCGATATTCAGCGGCGCGTGCGGAGCGATGCGCTCCCCGCTCGACCGATCGTCGTTCGGTTCGAGATCGACGGCATGAAGCCCCGCTTTCTGCTGCTCAAAGCATCCGAAATATCTTTTTGTCTGGTGAACCCCGGGTTCCCCGAGCCATTGCTCGTGCGCGCAAAGCTACCAGTTCTAGTTGCGTGGTGGCGGGGGGACGTCAGCTTCATCGAAGCGAAACGGCTGGGGCTCGAGCTTTCTGGAAAGCGCGATCTAGCCCGCGCATTTCCGACATGGTTCGATCGGTATCTTTTCGCGGATGTATTGCCGGTCGACGCCAAGTCTCAGCCGCGACGAGCGGCAGCATTTTGAGCGAGGGCAGGTCAAGAACGGTGCCGATGAGCCAGTCGAGGAGTGGCGAATGTCCAACGCCACGACTGAGCGCCACCGCCAGATATTGGTCTAACTCGCTCATTTATCACACGGCGTTGGAATCTCTCCTTTCCGCATGAGGAACTGAGAGAACCCAATCGGGCAAAACCAGCACACCTTACCTAAGTTCCAATGCTTGGTCTCAAATTCCACCGAGTGATCGCCTAAAACAATCTGCATGAATTGGCCCTTTTCGGACCTTTTGGGATGTCCGGTTTGAGTCCGCAAAGCGCCGGATAGCGGACATGAGCCAAGCCGCGCTCGCGCGCCTCGATTTTATGAGTACACACCCTAGTCTAGTTTCCATCCATAAACGTCAAGCTGTTGATTCTGCTTGACGAATCGTTGTTTTGCGCGAGCAAGGCCCGGCGGTTTCAGGTATCTTGTATCATGCCACTGATTCCAAAGTCCTGCCACTGCCGGAGCCGACAATGCGCCAAGAACGCACCGTCCAAGGCAGCATATTCGATCTGTTCGCGACACACGAGATCGGCCGTGAACTGAAGGCGATGTCGCAATGTCTGGATGAGCATCGCGATCTGCTTGGCTTGGTGGCCCGCGATTTGGTGCGGGTCGGCGTCAAGGCCACCGGACGACAAGGACTGCCCGCCGAGGCGGTGCTGCGCTGTGCGCTGTTGAAGCAATACCGGCAACTGACCTACCAGGAGCTGGCGTTCCATCTTGAGGACTCCGCCTAGTTTCGTGGCTTTGCCCGCCTGCCATGGTCATGGAGCCCGCAGAAGTCGGCGCTGCAAAGGACCATCAGCGCGATCCGGTTCGAGACTTGGGAACAGATCAATCGGATACTGCTGTCGGGCGCTCGGCAGGCCAAGCTCGAAGACGGCGCGGTCGCGCGGCTGGACAGCACTGTGACCGCGGCACTCATGCACGAGCCGAGCGACAGCAGTCTGCTTTGGGATGCGGTGCGCGTCATGGTGCGCCTGCTGAAGCGGGCTGACAACCTGGTCGGCGGCCTGAGCCTCATCGTCGAAAGCGCCTCCCTCATATTTACGGACCCAAATCCGCAGCAAGGTGCGCCACACGTCGTGGCGCTTTGCCAGACTATGCACCGTCTCGCCACCGAGAAACTCCTGCGCGACCTGCCGTTTGAATTCCATACTGTGAGTGCGATGTTTTGCCATGGGCTCCACGTTCGGAAACCCGGCAAGCCCGGTCAATTCATCAAGCCTATCTGTCCACCCCAAGGGGCGTACTCCAGATCGAGGGTCAGTTTTGGAAGCCGTTTGACAAATAGCCGCGCAATGTGGTCACGGCGGTCTTCGCTCAGCCTGAGCAGCGAAGCCGGAACTGGTAGCCCAATGAGTGGGGGGAAAGGCGGTAGCGCTCTCCCGCTACCATTTCCCTACATTTTGGCTTTCGCGCACGCGGTCAGCCCTTGCGTTCCTGCAGGATGTTGCCGCCGTCCACGACGAGAACGGTGCCGTTGACATAACTGGCTGCGTCGGATGCCAGGAACAGCACGGCGGCCGCGACTTCCGCGGGGCTGCCGGCGCGGCCTAGCGGCGTGTTCCGGGCAGCGACAAGTTCCTCCGGCGTCGAGGCGCCCGTCGCAACCCACCCCGGCGCCACGGCATTGACGGTGACGCCGCTGCGGCCGACCTCCAGGGCAAGCGCATGCGTCAGGCCGACCATGCCGGCCTTGGCAGCGGAATAGGCGGCCTCGCCTTCATTGGATACGTAAGGCCCCGTCACCGAGGCCATGTTGACGACGCGCCCATGGCCGCGCTGCACCATGCCGGCCAGAAATCCGCGCGTGCTCAAAAAGGCGGTTTTCAGGCTGACATCGATGCCGCGGTCCCATTCGCTTTCGCTGAGATCGAGAAACCGCCGCTGCAACGCCGGCTGGGCGACGGTGCCCATCCCGGCATTGTTGACGAGGATGTCGATTTCGCCGGTTTCGGCACGTAACCGCTCGACATCGCCGGAGAGCGTCAGGTCGGCCATGAAAGCGCGGACATCGAGCCCCTCCCCTCGTAGTTCCGCCGCTCGTTGCTCGACGCGTTTGGACGAAGCGGTGATGGTGACCGAAACACCTGCCTCGCACAACGCACGCGCGATCGCGATACCGATGCCGTCGGCGGCGCCCGCGCCGGTCACCAGCGCCTTGCGGGATTTGCGAAACACGACCATTTGCCCTCCAGAGTGCAGATGCCGACATAGCGGCGCGGCCAATCACACCCGCGATGAACCGCAACGGTTCAATAACCGGCGGTGACGCCGAAATCGATCGAAAGCGCGGCCCCGGTGATCGGCGCCGCGCCCGGCTGGCAAAGATAGTGGATGAAGGAAGCAATCTCCTCCACCTGGATGAACCTTGCTCTGTCCCCTTGCGGATAGTGCCCGAGAAGCCGGCGCTTGTAGCCGTCGGGGTCGTCTGCGCCATAGGTTTTGGCCTGATATTCGATCATCGGCGTTGCCGTGTCGCCGGGGCAGACGGCATTGACCCTGATGCCTTGCGGAGCGAGCTCCAGGGCAAGAGCCTTGGTCAAAAGCACCAGCCCGCCCTTCGAGGCGCAATAGACGGCCGCCCCATTGTTGCCGACGATGCCGGCGTCGGAGGCAATGTTGACGATCACGCCTTGCGCGGCCGACAGATGCGGAATGGCGGCCGAGATCAGGAAGAACGCGCCCTTGAGATTGACGTCCAGCACCAGGTCCCACTGCTCCTCCTCGACCTCGCTTGCCGGCCCCTCGAGCCAGACGCCGGCGGCGTTGACGAGGATGTCGATGGCGCCGCCCCATTCCCTGGCCTTGCCCACCACCTCGCGGCAGGCGGCGACGGAGCGGATGTCGAGCGGCAAACCGATTGCGTCCGCCCCGGTCGCGGCAATCTTCGCAACGGCGGCGTCGAGCTTGGGGCCGGCAAGATCGGCGAGCGCGATCCGCTCGCCGTCAGCGGCGAAGCGCAGCCCGGTCGCCAGACCCATTCCCCCGGCGCCGCCGGCGATGAGGACCGTCCTGCCAGCCATTCGATAACCTCCACGCAACGCAGCCCGGCAAAGGCAACCACGTCATTGGGCCATGTCGCATGGACCAGTCAGGCAAAACAATGATCTCAGCGCGATCATCCCAGTTCGAGCGTCGTGACGCCGAAAACCGTCGAGGGGGCGTTGCCGGGCTTGCCGCCCTTGTACATGCGTGTCGTCGTAAAGCCCGGAACCAAGTCGGCGGCTTGAAGCATGGCGGTGAATTGAACCTGGCCGGCCGGCACGTCGATATGCAATTCCTCGCCGGCGGTTGCGTTCGAGAGGTCCGCCAGCATCGCCAGGGCGAGCTCCGTCCGGTCGGCGAACAGCGGCCCGACCTTGAAACCCTCCCGGCATCGGCGCGCCACGCCGTAACCGGCGATGGCGTCGGATCCGGCTGAGAGCAGCGCAATCCGCGGCTGCCGCAGCCACTCGCCAAGGAAGGCCTCGCGCGGCGCCGGGAAGCACTGGCGATCGTAGGCGAACATCTCGGCCATGTCGGCAACCGTCACCGGCCGCATGTCGCCACCACCGGGCAAGCCGGCGGGGCGGCCGCTGTGGCGGACGGTCTCATAGGCTGGCACGAAGCCCATGCGCTGGTAGTTGGCCCGCTGCTCGGCCACCCCGTCGAGACCGATGATGCGGTTGCCGAGGCGCGCCATGCCCGCGTCCCAGACCGCTTTGCCATGGCCTTCTCCACGCCGGTCGGGCCGGCATATGTAGAGGCCGATGAAGCCGAAGCCCGAGCCGTATGCGACAGCCGAAATGCCGGCCACCATCTCGCCGCCGACAAAGGCGCCGATGAATCCATCCGGATCGGCCGCCCGAAACGCCGTGGCATCGTCTATGCCCGGATTCCAGCCCTCCCTCGCCGCCCAGTCGACAAGCGTTTCCACTTCGCTGGCGGTCAGGGTCCGGATTGTTCTCGGCATCGTTTCACTCTGCGGCATGGGCTGCGCCATGGCCGGCCATCAACCGTCACGATAGGCCGCCGGCCGCGGGCTGCAAAGGCCGCGCGGATTATCGACCGACGCCAGCCGCCCCCCCGCGGTCCCGATGGCGTGGAACCTGTGCCTGCTTGGCGGGACTCGTCGATACAACGCAGGGCCGCGGCCCGGCTATTGTCGGGACGGCTTTCCCGAACCGGTGCAAAGAGTTAGCAAGGAATGCACCACTTATTCGATCGTTGTTCCAATAGGCAACTGGACACAATCGGCGAAGACTGGGAATCTTCATTTGTCGTTGCTTGGAATCGCATGGAGTGCCGCAGGAAATGCCGCTGAGTGCCGCAGAGATCGCCCGTCATCCAGCAGCGCTTCGCGGTGTCCAGGAACAGGCCAAGGCGCTCATCCATATTTACGAAACGAGCCCGCGGCTGGCCGCCGTGTTTGCCACCCAGCAGCGCTGGCTGCTCGGCCATGTCGGCTTGGCGCTGCATTTCCGGCGCGATCCCGAAGACCGCCGCACCGAAATGACGATGGCACGTTTCATCGAGGTCATACGCCGCAATTCGGTGGCCAGCCGCAACACCGCCGAGGCGTTCGTCAAGGAGATGCTGCACTACGACATCGCCGAATATATTTCGGCCAGCGGCGATGGCCGCGCCCACCCCATGCGGGTCACGGCGGGCACCATCGAGACCTTCACCGGCTGGATTTACGCGCATCTGACGACGCTCGACCGCATAGACGGCGGAACCCGGCTGGCGACCTTCCTCGAGCGACCCGAAATGCTGCCTGTCTTGCAGCCGCTGATCGCCGACGGATTGCTCGCCAGCGACGGCGTGCGGGAGCCCGGACAGACTTTTTCGTTATTTATCTGGCTGAATAACGGCGGTATCGTCATGGACTGGCTGATGTGCGGCATCGATCCGGAGGACGTCCATCTCGACAAGATACCGACCGGCGTCATCTCGGTCAGCGAATTCGCGCACTGGCTGAAGCTCTCACGCACGCATCTGGCGCGCAAACTCCATGATGCCGAGGCGCTCGGCAGCATCGGCTGGGTCGGCCAGCGCGGTCATTCCGTGATGTGGGTTTCGAGGGCTTTCTTCGACGAGTACATGGCCGTCCAGGCAGCCAAGCTCGCCGTCGTCGACGAGGCCTTCGAAGCCTGTATTTCAGCTCCGCAAGGCCGCTGACAGCCGGAGATCGGCGCAACTCGCGCAAAACCGGCCCGCATGCTGGCAGGCGCCAGCCAAAACTGCTATCCGCAACTTGCGAGCATGACAGCATCTTTGGGTGGAAGCTGGGAGGGTGCGTTGACCTATGAAGACATTGCCGGTCACCCGGCATTGCCCGCTTGCGTGCGCGCGCAAGCCATGGCGATGCAGCAGGCCTATCAAGGAAACCCGCGAGCCTCCTCGGTCTTCGCCACCCAGCAACGCTGGCTGATGGCGCATATCGGTCTTGCCCTGCATTTCCGCCGGGATCCCAGCGACTATCGAAAGGAACTGACCGCGGCGCGTTTTGCCGACGTCACCGTTCAGCATGCGGTGGCAAGCCGAAACACGGCTCATGCCTTCATCAAGGAAATGCAGCACTATAATTTCCTGGAGGCCGGGCCGACGGCCGATGACGGCCGCATTCGCCCCCTGCAACTGCCCGCCATGACCCTGGAGCCGTTGATCGGCTGGATTCATATGCATCTGAACACGCTTGATGCCCTTGACGACGGGAACCGGCTGGAAACGTTCCAGGCAAGGCCGCAGATGCTTGCCAAGCTGCAGCCGCTGATCGCGGACGGCCTGATCTCCTCCGTGCCGGTGCGCGAGCCGCAACAGACTTTCTCGCTGTTCACCTGGCTCAACAATGGCGGCGTCGTCATGGACTGGCTGATCTCCGGCGTCGACCCGCGGAATGCCGGCCAGGAGCGCATCCCGACCGGCGTGCTGTCGATCGCCGACTTCGCCAGATGGCTGAAGCTGTCGCGCACCCACCTTGCGCGCAAATTACGCGACGCCGAGGCGCTCGGCAGCGTCGGCTGGCTTGGCCAGCGCGGCCATTCCGTCATGTGGATCTCGAACGAATTCTACGGCGAATACCTCACCGCGCAGGCGGTCAAGCTCGCCATCATCGACGCGGCTTTCGCCGCCACCGCGACGCAAAGGATGGGTTGACCGCTTCTATCCGGCCTTCAGGATGGCGGAAAAACGCGGATCGAAGGCCCGGCTGATCGGCTCTGCCGCGGCGCCCACCGCGATCGCCCAGGGATCGGTGGTGCCGAGTTGCAGTCGAGGCAGGCGCCGGACGGGACGATCCGCGATCGACGGCAGCAGCGGATGCATGGCTTGAAGCAGGAGCCGGGCCAGCGCCTCGGGCGCGCTGCTGGTGAGGATGACGGTTTGCGGATCGAAGATCGTCTCGATCAGATGCACGCTCCAGCGCAGGTCGGACGCGGCTTTCTCGACCCAGCCCATGACCCGCGGATCCCGCGCAAGCGCCAGCGCGCCGAGCGTCTCGTAGAGACCCCTCTCGGTGGGGTCGAGGCCGAGATGCTGGTAGAGCGAGGCCAGCGATGCACGGTGTTCGAGCGGCGTGGAACCGGGGCCGGCCGGCGCAAGCAACGCCATGCCGATCTCGCCCGCATTGCCGTTGCCGCCGCTATAGAGTTCGCCGTTGAGAATCAGCCCGGCGGCTATGCCGTAACCGACATAAAGGCAGACGGCGTGATCGACGCCATGCGCCGCGCCGACGATCCGCTCCGCAGTCGCGCAGGCCGCCGCGTCGTTCTGCAGGCCGACATTGAGCCCAGTGCCGGCCGCAAGCGCCTGCACCAGGGGAAATTGCTGCCAGGCCGGCATCATCCATTTGTTGTCGGGGTTCTTCAGCCCGAACGGTCCGGGCATGGCGACGCCCAACCCGACCAGCCGCCGCTCGGACTGGGCAAACAAGGAAGCCAGCTCGCGCCTGACGCGGTCGACGAGGCCGAGGATGATCTTGACGCCCGCCGAAGGCTCGTCGAGCGGCAGCCCCGCCTCGGCGCGCGCGATCACCTTGCCGACGAGGTCGACCACCACGACGCGCGTCAAATGCCGGTCGATCTGCAGCCCGATGGCGAAGGCTCCCTCGGGAACCAGCCGGTAGGGCGTGAAGGGCTGCCCCCTGCCCTTGCGCACCGCATCCAGCGCGACAACCAGCCCGTCGCGCTCGAGATCCTCGATGATGTTGGAAACCGCCTGCTTGGTAAGCTGCGTCGCCCGCGCCAGGTCGGCGCGCGAAAGCGCGCCGTTGAGCCGCAGCGCCTCGATCATGACGCGGCGGTTATGCGCGCTGGTACCCTCCTGGTTGGTGCCGCTTTTGGCACGGATCGGGCTGATGTCGTGCACCGCGTTTCCCCTCTTGACTCCATTAAAGGATTGATCGACTAATTAAGTCAAGCGAATTGACTTAATGGGTGAGACCCCTGGGGCTCTACAAAAAGACGGCAAAAGCTTTTGGGCTCCGCCGCAGGCCGTTGGGGACGGATCCGGTCAGACGCGATGCGAATTTGGGGAAGCGGCGCAGTCCTGGCCGCCCACTCGCAGTTGTCGAAAATGGGAGAAAGACAAATGCTGAAATCGATCGGTAAGACATTTCTGGGCGCGGTGTTCGTCGGCGGACTGCTCGTCCCGCACGCCTTTGCTGAAACCACCTTGAACGCGCTCTTCATGGCGCAGGCCGCCTACAGCGAGGCCGACGTGCGCTCGATGACGGAGGCCTTCACCAAGGCCAATCCGGACATCAAGGTCAATCTCGAATTCGTCCCCTATGAAGGCCTGCACGACAAGACCGTGCTCGCCCAAGGATCCGGCGGCGGCTACGACGTGGTGCTGTTCGACGTCATCTGGCCGGCCGAATATGCGACCAACAAGGTGCTGGTCGACGTGTCGTCGAAGATCACCGACGACATGAAGAAGGGCGTGCTGCCCGGCGCCTGGACCACCGTCCAGTATGACGGCAAGTACTATGGCATGCCGTGGATCCTCGACACCAAGTATTTGTTCTACAATAAGGAAATCCTCGAAAAGGCCGGCATCAAGGCGCCACCGAAGACCTGGGAAGAGCTCGGCCAGCAGGCCAAGATCATCCAGGACAAGGGCCTGCTGAAGACGCCGATCGCCTGGAGCTGGTCGCAGGCCGAAGCCGCCGTTTGTGACTACACCACGCTGGTCAGCGCCTATGGCGGCGACTTCCTCAAGGACGGCAAGCCCGATTTCCAGAACGGCGGCGGCCTATCGGCGCTGAAATACATGGTCGACAGCTACAAGTCGGGCCTGACCAATCCGAATTCGAAGGAATTCCTGGAAGAAGACGTCCGCAAGGTGTTCGAGAACGGCGATGCCGCCTTCGCGCTGAACTGGACCTACATGTACAACATGGCCAACGATCCGAAGGACTCCAAGGTCGCGGGCAAGGTCGGCGTGGTGCCGGCGCCGGGCGTTGCCGGCACCAGCGAGGTCTCGGCCGTCAATGGCTCGATGGGCCTTGGCATCACCGCGGTGTCGAAGCACCCGGACGAAGCCTGGAAATACATCGAGTTCATGACCTCGCAGGCGACGCAGAACCAGTATGCCAAGCTCTCGCTGCCGATCTGGGCCTCGTCCTATGACGATCCGGCCGTCACCAAGGGCCAGGAAGAACTGATCGCCGCCGCCAAGCTTGGTCTCGCCGCGATGTATCCGCGCCCGACCACGCCGAAATATCAGCAGCTGTCGACGGCACTGCAGCAGGCGATCCAGGAATCGCTGCTCGGCCAGACGGCGCCAGAAGACGCGCTCAAGACTGCTGCCGAAAACAGCGGCCTCTGATCTGGCGTTCCCCGACGGGCGGGCGGCCTCATACATGAGCGCCGCCCGTGCTATTTCTGACTGGATGAAGGAAGAGAGGCGCCTCCCATGTCAGGCACCTGGATGACGACTCGCGCGTGGCTGTTGATGCTGCCGCTTCTGGTGATCATGGTCGCCGTCATCGGCTGGCCGTTGGTCGATACGGTCAGGCTCTCCTTCACCGACGCCCAGCTGGTCGGCACGGCTGGCAATTACGTCGGCTTCGACAATTACACCAAGATGCTGACGAGCTCGAACTTCAGCCGCACGCTGGTCACAACCACCTGGTTTGCGGTCATCTCGGTCGCCGCCGAGATGGTGATCGGCGTGCTTGCCGCTCTTCTGCTCAATCAGGAATTCCGTGGCCGCGCGGTCTTGCGCGGGCTGATGATCCTGCCATGGGCGCTGCCCACCGTAGTCAACGCGACGCTCTGGCGGCTGATCTACAATCCCGAATATGGCGCGCTGAATGCGGCGCTGACGCAACTCCATCTCCTCGATGACTATCGCTCGTGGCTGGGTGAGCCCGGCACGGCGCTCGCGGCGCTGATTGTCGCCGACTGCTGGAAGAATTTTCCTCTTGTCGCGCTGATCGCGCTCGCCGCCCTGCAAGCGGTGCCGCGCGACATCACCGCAGCGGCGCTTGTCGATGGCGCCGGCCCGTTCAACCGCTTTCGTTTCGTCATCCTGCCCTATCTCGCCGGTCCGCTGATGGTGGCGCTGGTGCTGCGCACCATCGAGGCCTTCAAGGTCTTCGACATCATCTGGGTCATGACCCGCGGCGGCCCGGCCAACAGCACCCGCTCGCTGTCGATCCTCGTCTATCAGGAGGCCTTCTCCTTCCAGCGCGCCGGCTCCGGCGCATCGCTGGCGCTGATCGTCACCTTGCTCGTCACCGTGCTCGCCGTCGCCTATGCGACGCTGGTCAGGAAGACCGCGGGGAGTGCCGCCTGATGGAACGCAAGAGCCCGGTCTTCACCGCTTTCATCTATGTCTGCGCGATCCTGCTCGCCGCCGTGATCCTGGCGCCGCTTGCCTGGCTCTTCGTCATGAGCATATCGCCGGCGGCCGATCTTGCCGCCAAGCCGCTGCGCTGGTGGCCGCAGGCGGCCGACTTCTCCCGTTACGCGCAGCTCCTGTCGACCGCCGAAAACAGCGCCGGCGCCGCCTTCACCGCTTCGCTGCGCAACAGCCTGGAAGTCGCCGGCATGGCGACGCTTGCCGCTATCGTCCTTGCCGTGCCGGCCGGCTGGGCTGTCTCACGCACGCCTTCGGTAGGCTGGTCGCTGTCGATGGTGATCGCCACCTATATGCTGCCGCCGGTGGCGCTCTCCGTGCCGCTTTATATGGGCTTGTCCTACCTCGGCCTGCTCAACAACGTCTTCGGCCTGGCGCTGATCTATCTGACGATCCTCGCGCCCTTCACCACCTGGCTGATGAAATCGGGTTTCGATTCCATCCCGCGCGAGATCGAGGCCGCGGCGATGATCGACGGGGCCGGGCTGCTCCAGACGTGGCGCATCATCACCTTGCCGCTGGCGGCGCCTGTCGTGGCGACATCGGCGCTGTTTGCCGTGCTGCTTGCCTGGGACGAGTTCTTCTATGCCCTGCTCTTCACCTCGGACCAGCGGGCAAAGACCCTGACGGTCGCCATCGCCGATCTCGCCGGCGGCCGCGTTTCCGACTACGGACTGATCGCCACCGCCGGCGTGCTCGCGGCCTTGCCGCCGGTGCTGATCGGCCTCGTCATGCAACGCGCGCTGATCTCGGGCCTCACCAGCGGCGGAGTGAAAGGATAATCATGACTGCAGAGAAGAAACGCCCGGCAGGGCTTGTCGCAATCGACCGCGAAATGGCGCGTCAGCGTGGGGATGCGCTTGCCTCGTTTGAGAGCAATCGAAAGGCCGCCGCCGAGGTCGCCGCGTCGATCAGGAAGAACGGCAGGCTCGTCCTGCTCGGCATGGGCGCCTCGCATGCCGTCGCGCGCGCCGTCGAGCCGCTCTATCGCGCGCATGGCATCGATGCCATCGCCATGCCGCTCTCGGAGCAACTCGGCCAGCCGTTGCCGCTTACAGGCCGGACCGTGCTCGTCACGTCGCAATCCGGTGAAAGCGCCGAAGTCCTGCGCTGGTTCACCGAAACGGATCTGCAGGCTGACACCTTCGGCCTGACGCTGGAGGCCGGTTCCTTCCTCGGCCGTACGGTGCCTTGCCTCGTCGGCGCCGGCGGCACCGAGCTTGCCTTTGCCGCGACCCGCAGCCTGACCGTGACCTTCGCCCTGCACCTCGCCATTCTCGCCGCGCTTGGCGAGGATCCCGCCGCCGCGCTCGCGGTGCTCAAGGCGACGGAGACGGTCGAGATCGATGCCGCGCTCGAGGCGCTGAGCACGGTCGCGACCGTCGTGACCTCCGGCCGCAGGCTGCAGGGCCTCGCCGAGGCGCTGGGGCTCGGCCTGACCGAATTGTCGCGCCTGCCGTGCTTTTCGCTCGAAGGCGGTCAGCTTCGCCACGGACCGATGGAGATGCTCGGGCCCAAGATCGGCGTCGTCCTCTTCCGCGGCGACGACCCGACCGCGGAGCTGATCACCGCCATGGCCGTTTCGGTGGTCGAGACCGGCGCGCCGCTGATCATGTTCGACGCCTCTGGCAAGCCGCCGGTCGCAGGCGCGGTCACGTTCGCCTTCAAGCCCGCCACGGGCTTGGCGGCGATCTTTGCCATGCTGCCGGTTGCGCAACGCCTGATGATCGCCTTCGCCGATTCCCGCGTCGAGAATGCCGGAACGCCGGTGCGCACCACCAAGATTACCAGGAGCGAGTGATGCGGCCGCTCGCGGTGATCGGCAACGTCAATGTCGACCTGATCGTCGGCCCGGTCGCGCCATGGCCGAAAGCGGGCACGGAGACCGTCGTCGATCACGACGACCTGCGCGTCGGCGGCCAGGCCGGCAACACCGCGCTTGCCTGGCAGGCGCTGGGCATCGACTTCGAGATCGCCGCCAATATTGGCGACGACCAGTTCGGGCGCTGGCTGCGCGAGGCCTTCGGACGCCGCGCGCAGAATTGGCCGGTTCGTCCCGAAGGCACGACATTGTCGGTCGGCATGACCCATCCCGATGGCGAGCGCACCTTCTTCACCACGCGCGGCCACCTGCCCCGCTTCAGCCTGGCTGACGTGCTCTCCGTGCTGGACGGCAATCGGCTTGCTGGCGGCTACGCGCTACTCTGCGGCTCTTTCCTCACCGACGACCTGACGCGCGATTACGACGCTTTCTTCGACTGGGCCGAAGCGCATGGCATCGCCGTTGCGCTCGACACAGGCTGGCCGATCGACGGCTGGACGCAAGCGAACTGCACCGCCGCGCGCGGCTGGCTGTCGCGCTGCGCACTGGCCCTCTTCAACGAGGTCGAGACGACCACGCTGGCCGGCCTGGCAAGTCCATCGGAAGCCGCGCGCAAGATCCGCGACGGGATGCGGGACGAAGCGACGGTCGTCGTCAAGCGCGGGCCGGACGGCGCGATCGCCATCGGCGCCGACGGCGAGCTCATTCAAGTGCCGGCACCTCGAGTCGCCGTCATCGACACGATCGGCGCCGGCGATGTCTTCAACGCCGCCTTCCTGGCGGCACTGGCACAGGGGCAATCGTTGGTGAAATGCCTGTCCGCCGCCATCCTTGTGGCCTCGCGCGCCATTTCAACCTTGCCCCGCGATTATGGCGGGCCGATCCAGTTCGAGGATGCTGTTCATGAGCGCGCTTGAAATTCGCGATGTCCGCAAGAATTACGGCAGCGTCGAAACGCTGAAAGGCATCGACATCGGGCTCGAAAACGGCGAGTTCCTGGTGCTGCTCGGTTCGTCGGGCTGCGGCAAGTCCACTTTGCTCAACATCATCGCCGGTCTCGCCGAGGCAACCAGCGGCGATGTGCTGATCGGCGGCCGGTCGGTGCTTGGCGTGCATCCTAAGAACCGCGACATCGCCATGGTCTTCCAGTCCTACGCGCTCTATCCGAACCTCACCGTCAGCCGCAACATCGGCTTCGGCCTTGAAATGCGCAAAGTCCCCGCCGCCGAGCGCGACAAGGCGGTGCGCGAGGCGGCAAGATTGCTGCGGATCGAGAACCTGCTCGACCGCAAGCCCGGCCAGCTCTCCGGCGGCCAGCGCCAGCGCGTCGCCATCGGCCGCGCTTTGGTGCGCAAGCCGCAGGTCTTCCTATTCGACGAGCCGCTCTCCAATCTTGACGCCAAGCTGCGGCTGGAAATGCGCACCGAACTGAAGCGCCTGCATGAGATGCTGCGCACCACGGTCGTCTACGTCACCCATGACCAGATCGAGGCGATGACGCTGGCGACCCGCATCGCCGTCATGCGCGACGGCCGCATCGAACAGCTGGGCACGCCGGAAGAAATCTACAACCACCCGGCGACGCTCTATGTCGCGGGCTTCGTCGGCGCGCCGTCGATGAACATGCTGGAAGCGACCGTCGAGGACGGCAAGCTGGCGATTGCAGGCACCGATGCGCGGCTGGCGATTCCGGCTCGCTACGCCGAGGCGGCCCGCAACAGTGCATCAGTTGTGGTCGGCATCAGGCCGGAAGCGCTCCGCCTTGGACCGGGCAGCGGCGCCGAACTGTCGCTGCCGGTGGAGATCGACGTCGTCGAACTGACCGGCCCCGAACAGGTCACCACCGCCCGGGTCGGCGCGCAAAGGCTGACGGCGACCTTGCCGCCGCAAGCCCGTGTCGCCAAGGGCCAGCCATGCGCGTTCGTCTTCGATGCGGACGCGCTCCGCCTCTTCGATCCGGCCACCGGCAAGGCTTTCTGACCAATCGCCCGCCTTCCGCCTGCATGGCCTGATCGATAGGCGGGCCGGGTCAGCTCGCGGGTGAGGGCTGACCCGTCGCTCGTCCTCAATCGATGTCGAACGACACACCCTGCGCCAGCGGCAGCGCCTTGGAGAAGTTCACCGTGTTGGTGGCGCGGCGCATATAGGCCTTCCAGGCATCCGAGCCGCTCTCGCGGCCACCGCCCGTCTCCTTCTCGCCACCGAACGCCCCTCCGATCTCGGCGCCCGAGGTGCCGATGTTGACGTTGGCGATGCCGCAGTCAGAGCCGTCGACCCCCAGGAAGCGCTCCGATTCCTGCAGGTCGCGCGTGAAGATCGACGACGACAGGCCGGCGCCGACCGCATTGTGCTGCTCCAGCGCCTCGTCGAAATCGGAATATTTCATCACATAGAGGATCGGCGCGAAGGTTTCTTCCGTCACCGGCGAAACCTGCTTCGGCATCTCGACCAGTGCCGGATGCACGTAATAGGCGTCCGGATGGCCGTTCTCGACACGCGTGCCGCCGGTCACCTTGCCGCCATGCGCCTCAGCTTCCTCCAACGCCTTCTGCATGTTGTCGAAGGCGGCCTTGTCGATCAGCGGGCCGACCAGCGCCTTGCCTTCCAGCGGATTGCCGACCGAGACGGACTGATAGGCCTTCTTCAGCCGCGGCAAGAGCGCGTCATAGACGCTGTCATGCACGAACAGCCGTCTGAGCGTCGTGCAGCGCTGGCCGGCCGTGCCCATGGCGCCGAAGGCGATGGCGCGCAGCGCCATGTCGAGATCGGCGGTGGGCGTCACGATGCCGGCATTGTTGCCGCCGAGCTCCAGCACGGCACGGGCAAAACGCTTGGCCAGCCTGGGGCCGACCTCCCGGCCCATGCGCGTCGAGCCGGTAGCCGAGACCAGCGGCACCTTGGGATGGTCGACCAGCACCTCGCCGGCGACGCGGTCGCCGATCAGCACCTGCAGCAGCCCTGCCGGCGCATCCTTGCCGAAACGCTTGACGGCGCGCTTGAAGATCGCCTCGCAGGCAAGTGCGGTCAGCGGCGTCTTTTCCGACGGCTTCCACACCACCGCATCGCCGCAGACGAAGGCAAGGACTGCATTCCACGACCACACCGCGACCGGGAAGTTGAAGGCAGAGATCACGCCGACGACGCCGAGCGGATGCCAGGTCTCCATCATGCGGTGTCCGGGACGCTCGGTGGCGATCGTCAGGCCATAGAGCTGGCGCGAAAGGCCTACGGCGAAGTCGCAGATGTCGATCATTTCCTGCACTTCGCCGAGACCCTCGGACGGGATCTTGCCGACCTCGATCGACACCAGGCGGCCGAGTTCGTCCTTATGCGCGCGCAACTCCTCGCCGAGCAGACGCACCAGTTCGCCCCGCTTCGGCCCCGGCACCAGCCGCCAGTCCTGGAAGGCCTTGTGCGCGGCATCGATGGCCTTGCCGGCATCGGCGGCCGAAATCGACTTCAGCGCCGCGATCTGTTCGCCCGTCACTGGGCTGCGCACAACAAGGTCGCCGCCCGAAAGCGCATCCTTGGCAACGCCGAGTTTCTCAAGAAGTGCGGCCGTTTCCTTCGCTAACGTCATTTCTGTCCCTTTCAGGTTCCGCCTCTCATGGGCAGGAATGGAGCCATGCGCCATCTCTTGGACGTGCGGTCGGGCACGGTCCGGGCGCTTTGATGGCGTGGCATTACTCGTTTCAGGGAAAAACCGCCACCCCGGCATGGTCCAAGGCCGGAGCGCGGAATTGGGCCAGACAGCAAACCACGGCCAAGGCGTGTTGTGGATTCAGGTCAGGCCGAGCCGGAATCAAAGACGGGCGCTGCCGCGCCACTCACGAGCGCTTCGGCCGGCGAAGTCCGGAAGCGCAGGAACGCGGCATTTGCAGACCGGCATCACCTGAAACTCAATACGCCTCAGTGCGCCTTCTGGACCGAAGGCCTCTGGCTGCTTTCCTTGATCAGCCGGTCGATATGCATGCGGATATGCGCCGCCTCGGCGGCGGTATTGGCCAAAGCGATGGCGCGGTCGAAGGCAACGCGCGCCTCCTCGTTGCGGCCAAGCTGCATCAGCAGCCCGCCTCTGAGGCCGAAGAAATGGAAATAGCCCGAGAGCCGCTCTTCCAGCGGCTCGATCATGGCAAGCGCAGCGCCCGGACCTTTCACTTTGCTGACCGCAACCGCGCGGTTCAGCGTCACAACGGGCGAAGGCTGCATCTGCTCCAGCAGACCGTAGAGCAGGTCGATCTCGGTCCAGTCTGTATCTTCCGCCGTCGCCGCCCGCGCATGCAGCGCCGCGATCGCCGCCTGAACCTGGTAGGGGCCAGGCTTGCGGTGGCGCAGCGCCTTGTCGACCAGCGCCAGGCCCTCGTCGATCATCTTGCGGCTCCATAGCGAGCGGTCCTGGTCCTCGAGCAGGACGATCTCGCCATTCTCATCGAAACGCGCCGGCGCCCGCGCGTGCTGCAGCAGAAGCAGCGCGGTCAGCCCCATGATCTCCGGCTCGGCCTGGAAGAGCCTGAGCAGCAGACGGGCAAGCCGGATCGCCTCCTCGCACAGCGGCGCGCGGGCCGGCGCCTCGCCGCCATTGGTCGAATAGCCTTCGTTGAAGATCAGATAGACCATCGCGGCGACAGCGGCGAGCCGCTCCGAGCGCTCGACCGCGCCCGGCGTTTCGAACGGCACGCCGGCGTCGGCGATGCGCGCCTTGGCGCGGGTGATGCGCTGTTCCATGGCGCTCTCGCCGACGAGGAAGGCGCGCGCGATCTGCTTGACGGTAAGGCCGGAGACGATGCGCAGCGCCACCGCGATCTGCTGCGTCGCCGGCAGATCCGGATGGCAGCAGATGAACAGAAGCCGCAGGATATCGTCGCGGTAATGCGCGCCGTCGAGCCGCTCGGCGATGTCGCTCTCGGCGTCCTCCAGATCGGAGACCTGGTCTTCTTCCGGCATCGGCGCCTGCTTGGCGCGCTTGCGCACGGCGTCGATGCCGCTGTTGCGGCCGACAAAGATCAGCCAGGCGACGGGATCGCGCGGCGGCCCGTTCTTCGGCCAGTTCTTGAGTGCCCTCAGGCAAGCATCCTGGAAAGCCTCTTCCGCGGCGTCGAGGTCGCGGAAGTAGCGCAGCAGCGCGCCCATCGCCTGCGGACGGGCGTTGCCGATCGCCGTGCTTATCCAGGCAAGGTCAGTCATACCGCTACCTTTGTCGGATTGAAGATCGAAACCGGCCGGATCTCGTAGGAGCCGCCGCTCGGATTGACCTCGGAGAGCTCGCGCGCGAATGCGACCGCTTCGTCGAGATCGTTGCATTCGAGCGTGTAGAAGCCGAGGAACTGTTCCTTGGTTTCGGCGAACGGGCCGTCCAGCACGACCGCCTCGCCCCTGACCTTTCTCAGTGTGGTCGCCGCGGTCGTCGGCAAAAGGCGCGCCACGGGTCCGAGCCGGCCCGCCTTGGCGTATTTGTCCTGCACGTTGAGGAGCTTTGCCATGACCTCGTCGTCCTGTTCCTTGCTCCAGGAGCAGACGACGTCTTCGGAAGCGTAGCAGAGGATGGCGTAGAGCATGGTGCGTCCTTTCCGTATCAAAGGACGCGACACTAGGACCCTTCCCGACACGAGGTCGATAAAAAAATTTATCGAAGGATCACGGACTTGGCTGCCTTCGCGCCTGCCTGTCAGGCGCCGCGCGCCTGCAGCCATCTGAGCACCAGCGTTTCTTCCTCGTCGAGGCCGGATATCCGGCGTTTGCGCTTGTTGGCCCCGGCCATTTCGTCAAGCAAGCTCCCTTTGCTCCATGCCTCGAACACCAGCGGATGGATGTAGCATTTGCGGCAGACGGCACGGGTATTGCCCAACCGCTCGGCGACCTTGTCGACGACACTGTTGATCATCCGTTTTTGCTGCGTCTTGCTTTCCGGCAGCTCGGTCCCGGCAAACAGCGACGCCGCATGGATCGTGCCGCCCCAGGTGCGGAAATGCTTTGAGCTGAAATCGGCGCCGGATGCCTCGCGAATGTAGCGGTTGACGTCCTCCGAGCGCACCGGCGACCGGTCGCCATGCTCATCGAGATATTGGAACAGTTTCTGCCCGGGCAGGTCCTGGGCCCCGCGCACGATCTTGGCGATGCGGCGATCGACCAGCTTCAGCTTCCATTCCTTGCCCGACTTGCCCTTGAAGGCGAAGCGCAGGCTGGAGCCCGTGATCTCGACATGGCGGTCGCGCAGCGTGGTCAGCCCGAAACTCTTGTTGTCCCGCGCATAGGCGGCGTTGCCGATGCGAATAAGGGTGTTGTCGAGCAACCAGACCACCGAGGCGACGACGCGCTCCATGGGCAGACCGTGGCGGCGCAGGTCCGCATCGATCTGCAGCCGCAGCGCGGGCAGGCTTTCGGCGAAGGCGACGAGGCTGGAATATTTGACGCCGTCGCGCTCCTCGGTCCATTGCGGGTGATAACGGTACTGTTTGCGGCCGCGCTGATCCCGGCCTGTCGCCTGAATATGGCCGTCCGGATCGGGCGAGATCCACACATCCGTCCAGGCCGGCGGAATGACGATCGCCTTGATGCGGGCAAGGGTCTGCGCGCTGACCGCGCGTCCGTTCGGACCGGCATAGGAAAATCCCTTGCCTTTTCTCAATCGTCGGACGCCGGGATCGGCATCGCTCACATAGCTGAGCGACGCGCGCTCGGCCGAATCTTGCGCACCGTTCCTTCGAGTTTCCTCGTTCCGCGTTGAACGGTCCGAGGACAATTGTGAATGCTGCAACATGCCGGCTCCGCGAATTATCCGTAGATAAAGCCGCTCGCCGATGACTGGTTCCGGATGCAAACGGCGGCGCGCATCATCGACGCCGTCGCGTCAGGCTGCCACCGGGATGACGTCGACCGCCTGCTCGCCGACTTGACCACCGGTCGTTTTCAAGACGCCGACGATCGGCGCCACGTCGGAATAGTCGCGGCCGTAGCCGACGGTGATATGGTCGTTGCTCGCCCGCATGCCGTTGGTCGGGTCGAACTCCTGCCAGCCGGCGTCGCGTCCGCACCAGGCCTTGACCCAGGCATGCATGGCATCCGCGCCTTCAAGCCGCGGCTTGCCCTTCGGCGGGATCGTGCGCAGGAAGCCGCTGACATAGCCGGCCGGGATGCCAAGCCCGCGCAGGCCGGCGATCATGATATGCGAGAAATCCTGACAGACGCCGCGTTTCAGCGCAAAGGCGTCGCTGGCCCGGGTCTGCACGGTCGTCGCCTTGCCGTCATAGGTGAAGTCGCGATGAATGCGGTTGCAGAGATCGGCCGCCGTGGCGACGGTTGACCCCGACAAACTGTCCCGCGCATAGGCCGTGATCGCCGCGTCGATGCCTACATGATCGCTGGCGGCGAGGAAATGATGCGGCGCGGACGGCGAGAGTGACCGCACCAGATCGAGCTCCGACCTCAGCCCGTTTATATCGGGCGAGACATCGAGACCCGGCTCGGGCCGCGAGACCGAAACGCGCGCGCTCATTCGGATGTCGAGCGTCTCATGCGCGTCGCGAAAGGCGATCGATGTGACGTTGTTGCCGAAGAAATCGGAAAAATCGGCACGTTCGGCCGGCGACGGCTGGAAGGACAGCGAGGCCGCGATCACGCGCTGCACGCCGGCGATCGTCTGCGGCATGACGCGCACCTGGTGCCGTCCGCCGCCGGCGGCGGCGGCATAGTCGTAATGCAGATGGAGTTTGATGTCGTAGTGCATTAAAGCAATTCCAGCAAAAGTGCGCAGTGGTTTTGCGTCCGGAATTGCGCAAAAACAAAGAGATAGAGCATTGGAGGCGATCCTTTTCGCTGGAAATGCTCTAACCGAAATAGCCTCTGGCGAGGCTGTTGTAGAGAGCGCCGATCTGGCCGGCCAAGTCGTCGAGCACCTTGGCGCTCATATCCGACGGCTCCATGACGGCGATTGCCGTGTTGAGCTGCAGGATTTCCTTGGCGGCGGGCGACATATGCCCTTCGCCGCCGATCGAAGGCAGCATGGCGATCTCGGCCTTCAGCCGCTCGAGCTGGAAGAGGATCGAGCGTGGGTTGAGCGGGTCGAGCGCGAGCAGGTCGATCACCGTGCGCCGCCCGGCCTGCACCGGATACTGCCGGCGATGGGTCATGACGCTGTCGCCGATCTCCAGCATCATGTCGAGCGCCCCTTCCGGCGCCCCATTCCTTGTCAGCCGGCTGAGCGTGCCGGCGATCTGGATGCCGCGCTCCAGCCTGCGGCCGATCTCCAGGAAGCGCCAGCCGGTGAAGCGGTACATGTTCTCGTGCAGCAGACCGGAAAAGCCGGCGAGCTTGCGCAGCATCACCGTCATCGCCCGCGTCGCGTCGTCTCCGGGCGCGACCGTCTCTGCGAATTTGTGGATGGTCTTCGACAGATCCTTCAGCGCCAGCCAGCCGTCGGGAGAGAAGCGGTCGCGAATCTGGCCGGCGCTGTAGACCGCGCTGTCCAAAGTGCCGATCAACCCTGGCGGTATCGCCGTTTCGGCCTCGATGCCGAACGGCTCGAGATAGTCCCTGATATCGGCGAGCAGCGGCATGTCCGGATCGGACGTCTCGGCAAGCCGCACGTGATAGGCGCGCAGCACGCGCACCGTGTCTTCGGAGCGCTCGATATAGCGCCCGAGCCAGGTCAGGTTCTCCGCCGCGCGGCTGGGCAGGCTGCCGGGCATGGTGCGGGTGAAGCCGTCATGCTCCTGCGGCAACAATGTCTCGCGCTCGACCGGCCTGTCGCTGACCACCCAGACATCGGCCGCCTGGCCGCCGCGCTGCATGGCGATCGCCGTCGGGTCGAGCGAGAAGCCGACCCGGGCGAAGCCGCCGGGCATCACCGTCCAGCCTTCCGGTGTGCGCGCCAGATAGACGCGCAGACTGGCGGGGCGCGGCTCAAGCACACCGCCGACGAACACCGGCGTGGTCGAGAGTGTCACCGCTTCCTGGCCGACAAAGCCGGCGCCGTCGGCTTCGATCCGCGCGACAAGCTCCGCCCGTTCCCCCGCCGAAAGCGCCGAACCGAGCCTGGTCGCGCCATCGTCCTCGAAGGCGAGCCGCGTCGACAGCGCCCGGCCGACCACCATATGGTCAATATTGGCAAGCACGTGGTCGCGTTCGTTCTGCTGCCCGCACCACCAAGTGGCAACGTTCGGCAACGACAGATCTTCACCTTGCAGTTCCCGCGCGATCCTGGGCAGGAAGGAAAGCAAGGCCCGCGTTTCCACTAGGCCGGAACCCAGCGCATTGACGGCCGAAAGGGAGCCGCGCCGGATCGCCTCGACCAGCCCCGGCGTGCCGATCTGCGAGTCCGGCCTGAGCTCCAACGGATCGGCGAAGGCCGCGTCGAGCCGCCGCCACAGGACGCCGATCGGCAGCAGGCCTGAAACCGTTCGCACCATCAGCCTGCCGCCGGATACGGTCAGGTCCTCGCCCTCGAGCAGCATGATGCCGAGATAGCGGGCGATATAGGCGTGCTCGTAGTAGGTTTCGTTGAGCGGTCCCGGCGTCAGGATGGCGACACGGCCGCCCGATTCCCTCGCCATGCCGTTCAGCGCATCGCGGAAACGACGGAAGAAGCCGGCCAGCCGATGCACATGCATCTCGCCATAGATATCCGACAGCGCGCGCGTGGTGGCGACGCGGTTCTCCAGCGCGAAGCCGGCGCCGGACGGCGCCTGGGCGCGATCGCCCAGCACCCACCAGCGCCCGTCCGGGCCACGGCCGAGCTCGAAGGCGACCATATGCAGGAAATGCCCGCTGGCCGGCCGGACGCCTGCGACGGGGCGCAGATATTCGGAGCTCGCCGCGATCAGCCCGGCAGGCAGGATTCCCTTCTCGATCAGCCGGTTCGGCCCATAGATGTCGGCCAGGATGGCCTCGAACAGGTCGGCGCGCTGGACGAGGCCGGCACTGATCTCGGCCCATTCCTTCTCGTCGATCAGCAGCGGGACATGCGCGAGCGGCCATTCCCGCTCATTGGCACCGGCCTGCTCATAGACGCGGTAATAGACGCCGGCGTCGCGCAGATACTGGTCGGCGCGGGCAAACCGCTGCCCAAGCCGTTCCGCGCCCAGATCGTCGAGCGCGTCGATGAAGAAGCGCCAGGCCGGACGCGGGCTACCCGACGCGTCGACCATCTCGTCGACGACGCCTTCGATCGGCCGATAGCGCTCCAGCAGGCCCTGCGCCCGCGGCCTGCCGCCTGCCCGTTTCTGATTCCCCTTGGCCATTGTCGATCAGAATCTCGCCGGCCGCCTGAGGTCAAGGGTCATGGGGAAGTCTTCAGAGGCTTCTTCGTCGCGCAGCACATAGGCGCCTGGTGTGTGGCCACGCGGCTCGAAGCGCGCAAGCCGCCGCGCTTCGGCCTCGTTGCCGTTGACCGGGAAGGTGTCGTAGCTGCGCCCGCCCGGATGCGCGACATGGTAGACACAGCCGCCGACCGCGCGGCCTGACCAGCGATCATAGATGTCGAAGACCAGCGGCGTGTTGACCGGCAGCGCCGGATGCAGGCCGGAGGCCGGCTGCCAGGCCTTGAAGCGCACGCCAGCCACCGCGACCTCGCGGTTGTCGGTGACTTTCATCGGCACGATGCGGCCGTTGCAGACGATGGCGTGGCGCTCCGGATTGAGGCCTTCAGTCCGCACCTGCAGTCGCTCGACCGAGGAGTCGACAAACCGGACAGTGCCGCCGATGGCGCCCTGCTCGCCCATCACGTGCCAGGGCTCCAGCGCCTGCCGCAATTCCAGCTTGACGCCGGCTTGGCTTACCTCGCCGCAGAACGGGAAGCGGAATTCGAGCTGGGCCGCGAACCATTCGGGGCGGAAGTCGAAGCCGTTCAGCTTCAAATCCTCCAGCACGTCGAGGAAATCCGCCCAGACATGATGCGGCAGCATGAAGCGGTCGTGCAGCGAGATGCCCCAGCGCGCGAAACGGCCGTCGAGCGGGTTCTTCCAGGCGCGCGCGATGATGGCGCGGACCAGCAATTGCTGCGCTAGCGACATGCGCGCATTGGGCGGCATCTCAAAACCGCGGAACTCGACCAGCCCCAGCCGCCCGGTAGGCCCATCCGGCGAGAACAATTTGTCGATGCAGATTTCCGAACGATGCGTGTTGCCGGTGACATCGGTCAAAAGGTTGCGGAACAGCCGGTCGACCAGCCACGGCAAAGGCGCCGCGCCCTTGTCGGGATACGGCACCTGCGCCAACGCGATTTCCAGCTCATAAAGCGAATCGTGCCGCGCTTCGTCGATGCGCGGCGCCTGGCTGGTCGGGCCGATGAACAGGCCGGAAAACAGGTAGGACAGGGACGGGTGCCGCTGCCATTGCAGCACCAGGCTCTTCAACAGGTCCGGCCGGCGCAGGAACGGGCTGTCGTTCGGCGTCGCGCCGCCGACCACGACATGGTTGCCGCCGCCGGTGCCGGTGTGGCGTCCGTCGATCATGAACTTGTCGGTGCCGAGCCGCGACTGCCGCGCCTCCTCATAGATCGCCGTGGTCGTGGCGACGCAGTCTTGCCAGTTGGCGGCCGGGTGGATGTTCACCTCGATGACGCCCGGATCGGGCGCGACGCGGATGACGTTGAGGCGCGGATCCTGCGGCGGGGCGTAACCCTCGATATGCACCGGCAGGCCGATGGTCTTGGCCGCGTTCTCGGCCGCCGCCACCAGTTCGAGATAGTCTTCCAGCGCCTCGACCGGCGGCATGAACACGCACAGCCGCCCGTCGCGCGGCTCGACCGAAAGCGCGGTGCGCACCGCGCCACCGATCTCCGTGATCTCCTGCTCGACGCGATCCTGCTGGCCGGTCGCGGCGGTGAAGGACACGGCCTGCTGGCGGCGCGC